>CAZPPD010001096.1:0-1966 GCA_964588185.1 uncultured Alcaligenaceae bacterium
ACACCATGAATGTAGACCCGATCTCCATCTACCACCGGCGAGCAACGGGGTCCATTGTTGTAGTTGTATTTGTCCACATAATCTGTAGTGTATTTGAACTCCCAAATCTGCTTTCCGGTTTCGCTGTTTAAGCATCGAAGGCGGGCTTTATCCTTGACCCGGTCAAAGATAAAAAGACGTCCAAAAACGGTAACCGGTGCGGAATATCCCGTGCCAAGTTTCTTAAACCAGACGATAGGTGGGCCTTTTTTGTCCCATTTGGTGTTGATCCCACTTTCCGGCGAGACACTGTTCCCCGTGGGGCCCAGGAATTGAGGCCAATCGCTGCCGAACTTGCGTGTCCGAAGGTCGGGAACTTCAGCAAAAACTGAACTAGGAGCAAAACTCGTGATCAAGAACAGGAGAATAAAATAAGACCGCATGGGTGAAGTTCCTTACTAATTAGTTCCAAGTTTCAAACGGCCGCAGCCGGATTCAAGAATGCTAATAAAAGGTTGCGATAATTTAACTTACAAATCGAAGTTTGCCATTTGAAATCCACTATGCCCCTCTGGACAATAACCTTTCTTCCTGCTAGGGATATCAGTATTGGTATGTTAATGGTATCTTGCCGAGTTGGCGGCAAGAAATTTCATTCACTTTTCAACCCAGTAAGATGTCTGGGAGTAGGTCAAATTATGACGCATGTTGTTTGCCAACCTTGTTACGATTGTAAGTATACCGATTGTGTGGCGGTTTGCCCGGTCGAATGCTTCTACGAGGATGACATGATGCTTTACATCGATCCGGTTGACTGCATCGATTGTGAAGCTTGTGTCCCCGAATGCCCAGTGGAAGCAATTTTTGCCGAGGCCAATGTTCCTTCTCAGTGGGAAAGTTGGACCGAAACGAATGCCGAAAAAGCCGGCGCTCTCAAAGACGCCGGGGAAGGTAACATCACTGAAAAACAGGACGCTAAAGAAGGTCCTGAATGCCAAAAGGCTTAATTCGACAAATTACCACTAACCAATTTTGAAGGAATTGATTGATTCCTTCAAAATTGGTTTGTACGAAAAGAAAACATGTCCTTACCTGATGCCAACCGGGATGTCGGAGTACTCCTGATACAGTTAGGAACTCCGGATGCACCTACCCCTGCTGCTCTTAGACCCTATCTACGGCAATTCCTAAGCGATCCCCGCGTGATAGAGTTTCCGCGAATTCCCTGGTGGCTTATCTTAAATCAATTTATTCTGCCAACTCGTCCGAAGCAATCGGCTGCGAAATACCAACGCATTTGGGACGAGAAAACCGGTTCTCCCCTTCTGCATTACACCAAGCGGCAAACGGAATTGTTACAAGAAGCAATGCCGGACATTCCAATTCGCTTTGGAATGCAAATTGGCAATCCTTCCGTTGCAGACGTGTTGGATGAGATGATAAAGACCGGTGTGGAGAAATTGGTAGTCCTGCCAATGTATCCCCAGTACTCCGCCACCACGACCGCTTCTGCCATGGATGTTTTGTTTCAAGCGTTAATGAAGCAACGGAAAATTCCAGCTATAAGGGTGATTGCTCCTTATTATCAACACCCTGCCTATCTGAAGGCAATGGCCGTAGTGATTCAGGAAGACCTGAATAAACTCGATTGGACACCGGATCATTTCCTTCTAAGCTTCCACGGAATCCCAATCAAGTATTCTCAGCGTGGAGATCCCTATGCCACTCACGTCAAACGAACGACGCGGGAGTTGGTGAAGATTTTAGGATGGGAAAAAGGAACTTGGACGCAAACATTTCAATCCCTGTTCGGCAGAGATGAATGGCTGAAACCTTACACCGAAGAAACACTGAAAAAACTTGCGGAGAAAGGTGCCAAGAAGGTTTTTGTCGCCATGCCGGGTTTTACCGCGGATTGTTTGGAAACCATTGATGAAATTGGTTTCGAAGCCAAGGAAGTATTTACCGAGGCCGGCGGTGAAGAACT
>CAZPPD010001097.1:0-1963 GCA_964588185.1 uncultured Alcaligenaceae bacterium
GAACGGCATCCACCGGTGGTTTGGCTTTGTAGGTCTTGCGCAGATTAAGGCATTGAATTGCGTTCATGGACGAATGCGAGATAAATCAGGTTTGCCTTCCCTTGTTCCCCAAGTGCTTCAACAGCTACTGAATTGGTATATACTCTGGTTGGACATTTTGAAGTTGGGGAAGGTGATTTTTTCGGAAAATGTCCAACCTTGGTCCTTTAGAGTTGATCCCGATGTCGGCGAGATTTTCTCCTCCTCACGGCAGTTCAATCTTCTGGAACTCAAAGGGAACGGTTTTGAGCTGCCCGCCTTCGAAGATGGTCACGCGAAGTTTGGCGTCTTTCGGAATGGCCCGGGACGTTCTCATCCAAAATGTCCTTCCAGTATAGATTGAGCCTGCGGCGCCGGAGCTGCTGATCGGAATATCCTTGCCTGCTGCATCGATCAGTGTGATTTTACTGAGAATGCTGTTGTTCCCCCCGATAGTGTATCGGATACGTTTCTCCGAATCGGATCTCTTGAGGTTGATCTTGAGGCCCGCGTCTCGGAACGCCTTGTGCTCAAGTGTCTTTCCCTCGAGGTTCCGAAACATGGGGAAGTCGATATGGGTTACCTTACCACCCTCCAAGACATCAAAGGATCCCTTGAAGCTGAACGTTTTTGCTTTTCTTGGCGATGGCTTCAAAATGATATCCAGATCGAACCTGCCTCTCCAGATTTCATAGTCCGTTACGATTTGGAAAGGATACAAATTGGTGACGCCCCTGGATGCCCGCGGGTCCTTGGGTCGGCGAATCAGGTCATCGCCGCTATCGGTTTTGGCTTCGGTGACTTTGAGATCCCCATAGGTGCGGATGTTCTTAATGCCTTGCACGCGAAGGGCGACCTCCAGTCCCTTGTTTATCGACACGTTCTTGGCGAAAGAAGCACTTCGTTCTTCGCAAAGGGTGGCTATGGAGACGTTGGGGAGAGCAACAGAGGATTCCGCACTCAACAAAACAATGAGCAAACAAATAATCCTGGTCATAGAACGGGGCTCCTCAACAATGGGATGATGCGACCGCCGATGATTATGGCAGGTTGTAATTTTTCAAACGGATAGGCAAAGTATGGATCCTGCCCCCTTGGATAATGATAACCCGCAATTTGGCGTCGGCGGGAATTTTTTGCGAACTCGTAATCCTATAGAAACACTTATCGGATGTGCCTTTGTACGAGTAGGAGATGGTTCTTGAGGAAATCTTTTTTCCCGCGTTATCGACCACGGTAATGTCGCTCAGAATGCTATTGTTGCCGCTGGCAATCAGTTCGACTTTGTTTTTGTACCGGGCCTTTTTAACCTTGATTGTCATTCCCGCGGCAGTGAATTTTTTGTTCTGGAGAGTCGTCCCCTGAAGCTTGGAGATGTTGGCAAAGTCAATATCGGCAGGCTTCCCGCCCATCAACACATCCAAACTGCCGCGGATGGTAACCTTGGTCGCCGTTCTTGGGGTCTTGTCGAACAACACCTCGATCCAAACTTTCCCGGACCTGGACTCATATTGGGTTGGGGTTTCGAAGATAGGACGATTGGTGGTTCCGAAAAAAGCTTCCTTGTCCTTGGGTCGGCGAATCAGGTCCACTCCGGTGTCGGTCTTCGCTTCGGTAATGCGAAGGTTGCCATAACTGCGGACATCCTTGATGTTTTTCAGTTCCAGCCGTAACTCCAAGCGCTCAAAACCACCGATCGAGGTAAACCCGCTGGCAACGGTTCGGTTTCGCTGTTCAAAAAAATATCTTGGCGACAGTTGCGGTTGCTCCGCGGCCTGAAAGGCTACCAAGAGGGCAAGAAGGAAGTCCATGATTCTCCTGGAATTGCTGCGAACCGATAGTTCGCATAGGTCGTCCGATCACGTTGCTAACAGGACATCTATCTTGAAATACAAGGATTGTTGGTAAAAGTGAAATAAACAGTCTTCAGGAAAAATATTGGTTG
>CAZPPD010001098.1:0-1959 GCA_964588185.1 uncultured Alcaligenaceae bacterium
TACCCCGTCCATTTCTTTATTTTTTCCCTCTTCCTTAGGCGTTTCCAAGATCATCGGCCGGGCCCGGAAACGATAGTCGTTCACCAACAAGCGAAAAGGTTCCAATCCCAAACACCCCTTGCCGATATGCTCGTGGCGATCGACGCGGCTGCCAAGTTCCTTCTTGCTGTCATTCATATGAAAACAGCGTAGATATTTTAAACCGACGCCCGTGTCAAATTCCCGCATTGTTTTGCGATATTCCTTTTCCGGAGCTAACGGATAACCTGCCGCAAAAACATGGCAGGTGTCTAAACATACTCCCAGTCGATCCGGTTCCTTTACGCATTCCCGAATGGCGGCGAGGTGTTCAAACCGGTGTCCTAAGCTGGAACCTTGACCGGCAGTTGTCTCCAGCAATATTTTGACTTTGAATTGTGGACACACCCTGTGGACTTCATCCAAACCAATCGCAACGCGTTTTAATCCTTCCACCACTCCCGAATCCTGGTGCGAGCCGGGATGCATCACCAGGTAATCCAACCCCAGAACTTCGGCCTTTTGCAACTCGGCTACCAAGCCGGCAATCGATATTTGGTAGAGATGATCATCAGGGGATGCAAGGTTCACAAGATAATTGTTGTGCGCGGTAGGAAAGCGGAGCTTGGATTTCTTTAGTTCCTTGGCGAAGGTTTTGGCTTCTTCCTCGGTAATGGTTTTCACCTGATTTTTCTTGCCACCATCCGAACCGGTTTGCTTTACTGGGAACTGCCTCGGGTTGCTGACAAACAATTGCACTGTTTCGCAGCCTAGTGCTTTCGCGGACTGCAAGGCTTTGTAATATCCGCCGGCGATTGACATGTGAGCACCAAAAAGGGGCATACGAAATTCCTTCCCTGAAAAGAAACGCAAACAAGGTGAAAAAATGCTACCTCAATGGATTTGGATTGCAACGCTAGCCCTCTCCTTATTGATAGGAGATTGGAGCCATTCCGCAGAGGAGGTCCAACACTTTGACGTCGTCGTAGTGGGCGGGACACCCGGCGGAATTATGGCAGCCATTGCCGCTGCTCGAAATGGGAAAACGGTAGCTTTGTTGGATCGCAATCGCCATATCGGGGGATTGCCCGCAAATGGACTTGGGGCAACCGATATTGCTACCCGAGGAGCAACCGGTGGATTGTTTCTCGAGTTCGTGGGCCGAGTTCGAAAATATTATGTCGATACTTACGGAGCCAACTCCCAACAAGTCAAAGACTGCAGCGATGGCCACCACTTTGAACCGCATGTCGCCGAAAACATCTTCAAGCAAATGTTAGGGGAACACAAAAAGATAAAGATCCTGCGGCGGCAATTTGATGCTTTGCCGGAAAATGTGGTTTTAGTCCAAGGTTCCCTAACTCAGATTACCGTGGTTCATCCCGACAAAAAGGAAACCAAGGAAAAGTACTCTGCCAAGGTCTTTGTAGATGCCACTTATGAGGGAGATTTAGCTGCCGCCGCGGGAGTTCCTTATCGGCTTGGCCGAGAAGACCAGCGCGAGCTCAATGAGCCGATGGCCGGGCGGTTGTATAAACGGTGGGGCGGCAAGGTAGGCAATGGGTCCACGGGATTGGGAGACAACGCCATCCAAGCTTATAACTTCCGCCTGTGCCTGACACGCAATAAAAACAACATGGTCCCCATCCCCAAGCCGGCCAATTACAACCGCAAGGAATACTTGGGCTTGATTGATGATGTCAAGTTGAATCGCACCACCGGTCGTCACCGAAGAGAAATGGCTTGGGAAGGAATCGGCCGCATTACCAATATGGTCCGGCTTCCGAACGGCGGAACTGATGCCAACAATCAGCACTTGGCATTTCTATCCACAGATCTCCCCGAAGAAAATTGGCCATGGCCGACATCGGGATGGGACTGGCGGGATCGCTTTGCCCGGCGTTTGAAGGATTATACGCTTGGTTTGCTGTGGTTTGCTCA
>CAZPPD010001099.1:0-1957 GCA_964588185.1 uncultured Alcaligenaceae bacterium
AGAGCGGACCAAGAAAAAGCGTTAGCCGAATTAGTGGCGATTCCCAGCATCAGCACTGATGGAGATCACGCCAAAGAAATCGATCAAAGTGCTGATCTGACATGCCAACTGATGAAGGAAGCAGGCCTGGAAAATGTGGAAACCTTGGTGTGCCGCGATTCCTATCCTTTTGCCTATGGGGAATGGTTGGGAGCGCCGGGAAAACCCACGGTTTTCCTTTATTCCCATCACGATGTTCAGCCGGTGAATTTTCCAGAGGATTGGAAGTCCGATCCTTGGACTCTTACCAAACGCGGGAATCGATTATATGGTCGCGGCTCAGCGGATGATAAGGGGGCCATTCCCGCTCAGCTTTGGGCCATCGCTGCTTTCCTCAAAACGCAAGGAAGCTTGCCGGTCAATGTTAAGTTTTTGTGCGAAGGCGAAGAGGAAATCGGCTCCAAGAATTTGGAGGCGTTCTTCAAGGAGTACAAAAAGCGCATACAATCCGATGTGATCGTTGTTTGTGATACGGAAAATATCGACACCGGTATTCCCAGCATCACTTATTCCCTTCGTGGAGTGATGACGGTTTTGGTTGAAGTGGAAAGTGCCACGACACCGGTGCACAGCGGCATGTCGGGTGGAATGCTGGCAGACGCGGCTTTGGCTTTAAATGTGGTTCTTGCAAGATTGTGTTGGAAGAACGGGAAAATTCCTATTCCCCATTTCTACGACAAAGTCCGCAAACTAACGAAGAAAGAAAAAGACACGATCAAGAACCTACCGGGAGAGGAAAGCAAATGGCGCCAGGAGATGGGAATATTGCCCGGTGTAGATTTTGCCACTCGGAAGGGTGTCCATCCGTATGAACAAACTTGGCGGCAACCCTCCGTGACAGTTATTGCTCAGGAAGCCAGTTCCATCAAAGGGGCTTCCAACCAGGTTTTACCGAAAGCCTCCGCCCTGGTGAGTTGCCGCTTGGTTCCGGATCAAGAACCCGAGGAAGTATTTCAGCAGATCAAAGATTTCCTGGAAGCCGACCCGCCTTGGAATGTGAAAGTAAAAGTAACCTCGGCCCATGAGCCGGTAAAATGGTGGATGACCGACCCGAATGGGCCGGCTTTCGAAGCCACCATGAAGGCTTTGAAAAGTGGCTTTGACACTGACCCGGTAGCCATAGGTTGTGGGGGAACAATTGGGTTTGTAGGGCCTCTAGCAGATCTGTTTGACGGAGCCCCCGCATTATTGATGGGCATCGAAGACCCCAAGACCAACGCTCATGCTCCCAATGAAAGCTTGGACCTTGGGGATTTCCGCAAGCTTACGGTGTCCTTGGCTCACCTGTTCGACAACTTGGGGAATTTGCCGGACGGAAAAGTGAAGTAAAGCATCATGCCGCAAATTATCATCGTTGGTGCCGGCATTTCCGGTTTGACGGCCGCTTACCGCATTCAACAAAAGCTGCCCACGGCAGAAATCACCCTTCTGGAAAAGAATTCCAAACCCGGAGGAACCATTGGAACCGATAGCCGCCAAGGTTTTCGCGTAGAAATTGGTCCCAATGGCTTCTTGGATACCAAACCGACAACCTTGGACCTGGTCAAGGAAATCGGCTTGGCCGATCAGCTGGTTAACGCCAGTGAAGGCGCAGCCAAGAACCGCTATCTATTCCTGGGTGATGGTCTCAAACTTTTGCCGAACAGTTTTGGTAGTTTCCTGAAAAGTGATTTGCTTAGCTGGCGCGGCAAGATTTCCTTTCTCATGGAGCGCTTTCGAAGGAAAGGATCGCAAGCCGACGAATCCATTGCCGGCTTTGCTCATCGGCGCGCCGGGAAGGAAGTGGCGGAGGTTTTTGCGGATGCCATGGTTACGGGCATATTTGGCGGGGATCCAACTCTGCTCAGCATGCCGGCTTGCTTTCCCCGGATGGTGACTCTGGAACGGGAGTATGGTAGTGTCCTGAAAGGGATGGCCA
>CAZPPD010001100.1:0-1957 GCA_964588185.1 uncultured Alcaligenaceae bacterium
TCCCCTTGCTTCAAGCCTGCCCTTTTTGCACTTCGCAACGTGACCCCACATTGCTCGGTGATTTTGACCAAGCGACTATGGTCTTGGTTGGCAAGTTTACCAACGCCAAGTTGGATACCAGCGGCGGCTTTGAAGGCGGAACTACCGACTTTGTTATCCAGAAAGTGCTGAAGGATCATAAGATCCTGGGCAAAAATCCCAAGAAGATCACCGTTTCCCGGTATTTGCCCAACATCAAGAATAAATTCGTGATCTTCTGTGATGTTTATAAAGGGCTCATCGATCCTTACCGGGGAGTCGAGTTGGAGCGTAACAGCGATTTGGTGGAATATCTGCAAGGCATGTTGAAGATCCGCAATAAATACCCGGAGGATGAGAAAAAAGCCATCAAAGCTCGATTGCGGTATTGCTTCGATTATCTCAACAGCCCCGATTATGAAGTCGCCATTGACGCTTACCGCGAATACGCCAAGGCGGATTACAAGGACTACCAAAAGATGGCGGCAAACTTACCTGCGGATAAAATCGCCGGTTGGCTGAAGAATGAGAAAACCCCCGCTTACCGATATGGGTTGTATTCTTCCCTTCTGGGACATTGCGGGACCGAAAGACATGCAGAGCTCCTTAAGGAGATGATTAATGATCCCAAGAAACGCCGCAGTTCCGGGATTGACGGCATGTTGGCAGGTTACATCATGTTGCTGGACAAAGCCGGGAAAAAGATGGAAGGACTTGAGTTCCTCAAAAGCATCCTTAGCGATGAAGAAGAAAGCTTTCTAATGCGGTATGCCGTATTGCGGACAGCACGATTTTTCTGGACCACGCGCCCGGACGTATTTTCCAAGAAGGATCTTGTCCAGACGGTTGCCACCACATTGGACCAATCGGATATGGCAGACTTTGCCATCGAAGATTTACGCAAGTGGAAGCGTTGGGAAATGACCGACCGGGTCTTGGCTTTGTTTAACAAGAAAAGTCATCAGGTGCCGATTGTAAAACGGGCAATCCTTCGCTTTGCCTTGCAATCTCCCAAGGACTCGGCCAAGAAATTTGTCGACCAACAGAAAAAACGCGACCCGGAATGGGTAGATGAAACCCAACAACTCCTGGAATTGGAAATCAGCAGAGATTTCAGATCCTCCTCAAGCCAAATGGTTTGTAGGTTAGAAATTCCTAAAAGTTAGTTGTGGATTTCTAATTCACCTTCGGTTCATGAAAAATAACGGGCAGCGGCAATCCCACATTTCTATTTTATTCGCTGCCCGCTTTTTGACTCCTAGTAATAATGATCCCCTAAGGACTATATGTTGCCTTAAATGAAAATATTGTTGCAACGAAATATCCTTAGGACCATAATCACCCTTGCAAATCATAAGAAATTGCAGCTTCTTATACAGGAGTCCCTCATGCGGCAAATCGGCTTCTTTCTTGTGTTTTTGGCAATGGGAATCCCACTTGCAGGAGAACTTCATCCTGCAAATTCCCAAGAAAACAACAAAAACCCAATCGATCCCAAGGTCAAGAAACACATTGATAATCTGAAATCCCCGAGTATTTCGGTTAGAAGAACTGCCGCAGTCAGTTTAGGGACCCTAAAAGATAAAGCTGCTTTGCCGGCTTTGTTCAAAGCCTTAGAGGATAAAGAAAATATTGTTCGGACCGCCGCGGCCTATGCAATCAGGCGTATCGGACCTGAAGAAGAGCACGTTCCGTTAATTGTCAAAGGATTGACTAAAATCAACTACTCACAATCCCGACATCTCCTGGATGCATTGAAATACATGGGGCCAAAAGCAGTAGAAGCAACTCCGGACCTCGTGAAACTAGCTGCGAACCCGAAAACCAATTTCCCCAATGCCACCTATATTTGCAGTACCGTCCTTCCTTATCTCGGGGAAAAAGCAATTCCGGATCTGGCCAAATTTTTGGATCACGAGGATTTGAATCACCGAGCCGT
>CAZPPD010001101.1:0-1955 GCA_964588185.1 uncultured Alcaligenaceae bacterium
TTCTTTATGTCTGTGTCACGAGCGGGCGTTGCCGCCAGCAAAATTGAATTCATTCTCGGAATCGGCAGCAACACTACCGAAGCTTGGCCAGTGGTGGTTGCTTGCCCCGTTGTTGGAACCGTCCCCGGAGTTGTCGAAGTCGCTCCAACTACCACCTGCTGGAAAAGCAACGTGAGGGTCTTACTGACACTGGTAGCATCTGCATGCTGCATGGGAACCAGTTCAATTTCGATCTCAGCCCCTGCTCCCAGTTTTTGGAGGTACTCAATAATACGAATTACTTCCAGAACATCCGCTTTGTTATTGCCGCTGATGACAATGATACCAAGCTCTTCCAAGGCTTCGGCATTCACATCGGAACGCGGACCTCGAATGGGATTGCTCTTAATTTCCGGTTGTTTCTTGAGACCCTGAGGTTCCTGGTAACTGACAAACTGAAGGGGCTGCTTTTCCTCAACGGGGGCGAGCTTGTTTTGTTGACCGAAAGTGACCGTTCGAACTGTTGGGGGTAGTTGCCGAGGAGACGCGCTTGGAATCTTAGGTTTTGCTTTTTCCGCTTGCGGGTCAAATAGGGCTGAGGAAGTTGTCGAGCGGTCATCCTTGACCGGTTGGACGAAAAAATCCGGCCCTCGACTCTGCTGTTGGCCGGAGGTTCTTGGCGACCTCCCAGACCCACGATTGCCGGAGGTCCGGCCACTGCTTCTCCCCGATGGAGGGGAAGAACCAGACCCCGGTCTACGGAAAAAGGGCGAAAAACCACCGCGGAATGTGGGACCGCCGGAAGTTCCGGAGCCCCTGGTCCGACCATTGGTGCTGGTTTTTCCTTGGATAGCTTCCACTGCCTGCTGGACCAATACTGGATCAATTCCTTTGAGCCGAATGATTTCCACCGTTCGAGTGGAATCGCGGCTGGCAGTTTCCAATTGATCCACCAGGGATTTAATGTCTTGGTACAAAGCATCCGGGCACGCCACGATGAGGCTGTTCGTTCGGTCGTCCACTCCGACGGTTAACAAAATCTTATCCGAGCCTACATTACGGGTTCGATTCCGAGAATCGTTGTCTCTCCGCATAAAAAAGGGAAAACGCGGGCGGTCATTTTGGTTTCGGCCTTTGGCGGTCATGCTTTCCTTGTAGACATCTTCGATCACATCCGCGATTTCATTAGCGCTGGCGTATTTTAGCGGCCCAATTACATGAGTCCGAATCAAGGCTTTCGAATCGGATTCCCCCTGATCAATTGCTCTCCCCAGCAGGTTGCGAATGGTGAGTAAATCCAATGGGGTTGCCTTCACCAACAGGGAATTGGTTGCCGGATAAGCGACCACCCGAATCCGTTCGGCCCGTGGGTCGCTGGGGGCTGTTGCTCCGCCGGTGGCAAAATTAGCGAGCATGCCCAGGGGATTGAAACCGCCACCCCCGCGGCCACTCCGCCCCCCTGATCCATTTCGGGATTGAGGTCCATTAAAGGCCTCGTCAAGGATTTTGGCGGCCTCGGTCGCATCCGCATACTTCAGCCGGATGATTTCAAAATCCCCCTCACCTGCTTGCGTTTGAGTAAAGAGACGTACCAGTTCCTGGGTGAGTGCCAAAGCATCCGGATCATCGCTGGTGACAATCAAACGATTACCAAAGGCAGTTATGTTGACTTGTTTTCCTTTGCCGGGAAGTTTCTTCTTGTCTTGCGGATCCACGAGTTGGTTTTTCTGGAAATTGATTGGCTCTTCCGGGATTTTTTCCATTTTCTTGGGCGGAAATTCCGGTCTTTGCGGTGGAGGTAATTTTTTAGGCGCCTCTTCCTCTTCCGCTCCCGGCCGAAACACTTTTACCGGGTTATTCCGCATCTTGGGCAAGATCTTCCCTAAAGCTTCCGCCAAAGTCGCAGCACTCCCGCTGCCTATGGTAATGATCCGCATTTTGCTGCCCTTGCCGCCCAGACTGGATTCTCCATTGGC
>CAZPPD010001102.1:0-1942 GCA_964588185.1 uncultured Alcaligenaceae bacterium
GGAACTTATCGGACTCCCGACGGCCGCGGCGGATCATCGTCTGGATCAATCCGCTTCGCACCCCTCAACAGTTGGCCTGACAATGCCAATCTCGACAAGGCAGTCCGGTTGCTCTGGCCAATCAAGCAAAAATACGGCAGGAGGCTCTCTTGGGCCGATCTGATAGAGTTTTCCGGTAACTGCGCCCTCGAGTCGATGGGATTCAAGACGCTTGGGTTTGCCTTTGGCCGCGAAGATGTTTGGGAACCGGAGATCGACATTAACTGGGGACCGGAAAAGAAATGGATGGGAACCGAACGTTACAAGGGAGATGGCAAGCTTGAAAAGCCTTTCGGTGCCACCACGATGGGCTTGATTTATGTCAATCCGCAAGGGCCGAACGGTAAGCCGGACCCGCTTGCCGCGGCCCTGGCCACCCGCGCTGCATTCGGTCGTATGGCCATGAATGACGAAGAGACTGTTGCCCTCATTGCCGGCGGACACACATTCGGAAAAGCTCATGGTGCGGCAAATCCCGAAAAACACGTCGGTCCCCCGCCCGAAGGTGCTCCTCTGGAGGTGCAAGGCCTCGGCTGGATGAACAGTTTTGGCAAAGGCAATGCAGAAGATACCATCACCAGCGGCTTGGAAGGTGCGTGGAGTTCCACACCGACAAAATGGTCCAACGAATATTTCGACAACCTCTTTGGCTACGAATGGAAACTGATAAAGGGTCCCGGCGGTGGGTGGCAATGGACCCCCAAGGATAAAGCAGCAAAGGGAACCGTACCCGACGCTCACATACCAGGGAAGTTTCACGCACCGATGATGTTTACCACCGACATCGCCCTGAAGAGAGATCCGACTTACGCAAAGATTTCCAAGCGCTTCCATAAAAATCCGAAGCAATTCGAAAAAGCCTTTGCCAAAGCATGGTACAAACTGATTCACCGCGACATGGGACCTGTTTCACGATTGCGGGGTCCATGGGTTGCTGAACCGCAGTTATGGCAAGATCCCGTTCCGAAGGTTGGCAACAAATTAATTGATAAGAACGATATCGCCGCCCTCAAGAAGAAGATCCTCGCATCGAAGCTGTCTATTTCCGATCTGGTTTCAACGGCTTGGGCGTCCGCGTCTACTTACCGCGGCACCGATAAGCGTGGCGGAGCCAACGGGGCTCGTATTCGTCTCACTCCACAGAAAGATTGGGAAGTGAACGAACCGGCCAAGCTCGCGAAAGTGCTGCAGACGCTTGAAAAAATCCAAAATGATTTTAATAAAGCGCAAGCCGATGGCAAAAAAGTTTCGCTTGCAGACCTGATTGTTCTTGGGGGATGCGCTGCGGTTGAGAAAGCTGCCAAGAAGGCTGGCTATGGCGTGACGGTACCTTTCGTACCGGGTCGCACGGATGCAACGCTCAAACAAACCGACGTCGATTCGTTTGAGGTTCTCGAACCGCGAGCCGATGGATTCCGCAACTACTACGGAGAGGATCAAAATCAACGGCCAGAAGAGTTGCTGATCGATCGAGCACACAAGCTCACGCTAACAGCTCCTGAGATGACCGTTCTCATCGGCGGCATGCGGGTCCTGAATGCGAACTTTAAGGACTCCCAATTTGGTGTCTTCACCAAGCGACCTGAGACGTTGACGAATGACTTCTTCGTGAACCTGTTGGACATGAGCACAAAATGGCAAAAGTCCCCTAAAGGCGAGCACTATTTCGAAGGAAAGGATCGCAAGACCGGTAAGGTCAAATGGATTGCCACTTCCGTGGATCTTGTGTTTGGTTCGAACTCGCAACTCCGGGCCATTGCCGAAGTCTATGCCAGTGACGATGCGAAGGAGAAGTTTGTGCATGATTTTGTTGCTGCCTGGAACAAGGTTATGAATCTTGATCGCTTAGACCTTGATCCGGCTATGCGACAAGGTTCTGAGGCCGTCGCAGACAGTCAACGTT
>CAZPPD010001103.1:0-1936 GCA_964588185.1 uncultured Alcaligenaceae bacterium
TCGAAAATCGCCAGCCGATTCGCATTGTTCCCTAGGTGGTCTGCTCATTCCAAGACGCTGTTCGCACCAATAAAACCCCACAGTTATTTTCAGACATTGGCCGAATGATTAAGGCTATGCAGCAAATTGAGGAAGAATCCAAAGAGCCCATCTGCTATATCATAAGTGGGGATTTAGCCCATATTGGTCCCAAGTTTGGAGATTCGCAACTAGTATCGCCTGCTCAGTTGGACCATTGCGAAAAGCAGGATATTCAACTTATGCAGCAGGCGGAGGCGGTGGACCTGCAGGGCTATTTTCAAACCATTGTCGGAGAAAAGGATGATCGTCGGATTTGCGGATTCCCCCCTACGTTTACAACTTTGCAAGCCGTTCGGCCAAGTTTCGGGAAAGTTCTCCATTATAATCAATATGTTCACCCGCAAGGACATGAAACCGTCAGTTTCGCCAGCGTAGCATTCTATAAATGAATTACCAACATACTCCTGAAAATGGAATTTCCCTGGAAACTCCTCCTCTTCTGAAGCTGGATGAGGTTTGGCAGAAATTCCTAATAGAAGCCGACTGCCGGGAATTGGATACGGGAAATTATCGGTGCCCTTATTATGTTTGGGGCAGCGGTCCGCCCTTAATCTTCATCCACGGCATGGCGGATGATTCGCTTTCCTTTCTGATGCCCATTTCCCAGTTGGCAGAAAATTTCCAGTGCATCGCTTATGATCTTCCGGCAGGGGGAAAGGACAAAGCCCGGTTGGGAAGGTATCGCCATTCCTATTATGTTGAGGATTTGTTGGCTCTTGTGGATCATTTGGGACTGAGGAGTCCATTCTTGTTTGGGTCTTCTTTTGGTTCCACAATTGCCCTTCAAGCGTTGCATTCCTTTCCAGACCGTTTTCCTCGTGCCGTCTTGCAGGGTGGCTTTGCCCAACGCCCGCTTGCTCCTGCGGAAATAATCATTGCAAAGCTTGCCCGCTACTGGCCGGGGAGACTAAAGAATCTCCCTTTCCGAAAACAGATCTTGGAACATGTCCATCTGGATGCATTCGCCGCCCGGGAACCTGCAATCTGGAATTTCTACCAAGAAAGAACCTGCTTCCCGCCAATAGCCGCCGTTGCCCGCCGGGCCTTGATCATCAGCCCGCTGGATTTACGTCATCTCCTTCCTCAAATACGACAACCGAATCTGCTGGTCTGTGGAGACCATGACCCTTTGGTCGGCAAAGAATGCGAGGAAATCCTCCTGGAGAACTTGCCCAATGCCGAGCGGATCCTGTTTGAGAATTGCGGCCATTTACCCTACTTCACCCACCCGGAGTTGTTGGCCGAGGTAGTCACCCGATATCTCAAGCCGCTTCCCTGTGAACGCGGGAATTAACTTGGAACTGGCCGGCTCCAAGTTGTCTTGTAGAACGAGTCTCCTGGAACGTCCATCTCCCAACGATACGGGACCCATCTACTTCTACGGTCCAGGAAGTTCAAAACCGAGTAGGACAAATGCAGGTTTGCTTGCAATAATCCCCTCACCTGAATTAAACTGCATCATGGAAAGGTTACCTCTTAGGATTAATTCCCATGGAACTTCGAATTGTTCTCCCGGCTGTGTTGGCCATTCTTACCCTGCAGATTTCCGGTTTTTCCCAGGGAAAATCCGATTTTGAACCGCATCCCTTGGCTCCCAGCCTTCCCCTTCTGAGCGACGAAGAATACAAGAAAATGGCGGACATCGTGGACCGGTTTATTTTGTATGATACCGGCCGACTTAAAGGAGCCGCGGGTCGCAAAGCTCTTGCGGATTTTAACGCCTTAGGGCCGGAGTCCATTCCGGTTTTAATTAACGGCTTCAATAAATCCGTGCGCATGCAAGCCAGTTGTCCGGTCACCTTCATTGGCCGTAAACTCCGGAAGTTTATCATCCGGACTCAGGATGGGAAATTAC
>CAZPPD010001104.1:0-1925 GCA_964588185.1 uncultured Alcaligenaceae bacterium
GAATGAGATGATGGCCGGGCATGATCGGTTTATCGCTGATTTTAGGCCATTATTGGTCCGGGTTCTCCGAAAAAGCGGGCAAGCATTTGGGTTATGTGCCCATCCATATGATCTGGCAACGGAATTGATTGCCCGGGAACTTGGAGTGATTGTCACAGACCCAATGGGGGCACCTCTTTCCGTTCCGATGGGATTGACCGAGGAGGTGGCTTGGGTAGCCTATGCCAATGAATCCATAAGGAGGCAGGTGGAACCTGTTCTTCAGGCTATCCTTCGCAAGCGGGGATTTATCTGATATTTTTTGAACCGCTGAAATTGCTGAGAATGCTGAGATTGGAAAAGACGATTCTACCTGTGCAATTCACAGCTATCTCTGCGTTTAAATTCCAATTGGGATTTACTCCATTTTTTTGAAAAGCTAGAACGGTTATGGAGGAAAACGATTATTTAACACCAAGATAAAATGAGCAGGACGCGCAATTATATCCAAGGATTGGGTACCGGTTTCTTTAGCCAGGCATTGTTCCTGTTTGGCGGGTTGTTGGTTACCCCTCTTTTTCTTTCCCTGGTGGGGAACCAAAATTATGGATGCTGGTTAGTAACCCTACAATATATTGCCGTTCTTAGTTTGCTCGATTTCGGTATTTTGGCGGTCCTGCCCAGAGAGATAGCCCTTCGGAATACCCCGCATCCGGAAAAACAGGAGCAAATTCAAACCATACTGGAAGAGACTCGATTTTTGGTTCTCTGCCTCTCAGTAGTATTACTTCCAATTCTATTATTCACATCTCAGCTTCTTCATCAGCCCTGTTGGTTGGTTATCAATCTTTCCTTTCTCCTATTACTTCCATTCCGAACGTATCCATTAATCCTCCGGGGACTCCAAGACTTGGGTTTCCTGGGTTTGGTGCAGGCCGGTTCGTGGATAGTTCAGATTGGCTGTACGCTGGGTCTGGGATATCAGGGGTGGGGATTTTTGAGTTTTATTTTAGGTTGGATCTGCGGAGAAGTTTTTCAAATACTTCTATGCCGACTGCGATTGATGCAGAGATTTCCCTGGGTTTTAGCTACTTACTTCTGTGGCAGCTGGCCGGGAGATTGGCGGAAGAACTTTTCCATGGCCGGTTGGGTGGGGGTGATCAAAGCAGGATGTTTTCTTGTCAATGGGGTAGAAATTCTTCTGCTTGGTTGGATTTTGGGGCCGCTTGCGGTGGTAATGTATTGTTGTACGGCAAAGTTGTTTCATATATTCCAGAATAATATTCAAATCCTATTTTCTTCCGCCGAAGCCGGACTCTGCCAGATTATTAAAACAGACTGTGCTAAGTTACAGTCGGTTTTCCTAGTTCTGATGCAGCTAATATTGCTTGCGGCCGGGTTAATTGCATCGTTGATTATTGGTTTAAATAGGGGATTTGTTTTTTGGTGGGTTGGCCCGGAATATTATGCCGGTAGCTTTCTCACTTTATGCTTATGTTGCACTTTAGTTTTGCGTTTTGTTAATTACTCTTTTACTCAACTGTTATATTGTCTCGGGCGAGAAAAGTTAGTTGCACTATCAATCGTTGCCGGTGGTTCCATTTCAACCGGTACTATTCTATTTACCGCCTCCACCATTGGTTTCCTCGCCATCCCATTGGGATCACTAATGGGAATCCTAGCCGCAAGTATGCCAATGAATCTAAGCTACTTAGCAACAAGTAAAGCAGTAAGTATGAAACGAATTTGTAGGAATATTGTTACCTGGATTTTTGCAACCATGGCCATGATTGGGATGGGTTACCTGGTAAACCTGTACTGGCTGCCGGATAGTTTCGTTGAATTATTAATCACAGGGATAACTATAATCGGTGGCTATCTAATTGTTATGTTTCCATTTGTTTATTATTCCGGAATACGGGTTTATTTGAAGCCCTATATTACAG
>CAZPPD010001105.1:0-1915 GCA_964588185.1 uncultured Alcaligenaceae bacterium
TTCCGCTCTCAGCGCGACGACTGGATCGACCTTGGCCGCTCGCATGGCGGGCAGAACACTAAATAACACCGCGATGGATACCGCACCGAAATTCAGTAAGAATATATCCCAAGCAGAAATGAGCGTAGGTATCTCGGTGAAGTAATAAATGGTTCGGTCAAAAACATCCTGCCCGGTTGCCCAACTCAGGATTTTTTCGACGTCGTTAATGTGGTCGGTCAAAGTCACTCCCAACAGAGTTCCAAGCCCGGCACCAACAACCCCCAGCAAAAACCCATACCCAAGGAAAATGGTCAAAACACCTCTATTGGACGCTCCCAAGGCTTTCATGATGCCGATGTCCCGTGTTTTTTCGGCCACGATCATACTGAAGATGGCCAGAATGCCGAAGCCCGCCACTCCAATGATCAGGAACAGCAGAACATTGAGGATTCCTCTTTCGATGGAGATCGCCGCCAACAGGGGACCTTGTCTTCCTTCCCAAGTGTCGACCCGGAAACCGGCGAACTCGGGGAACAATTCCGCCAACCGTTCTTTGACGACCTTCTTGTCCCGCTGGTAATTTTTGAGGCGGATTTGAATGCTGGTTACCCGGTTGTCCATGGCGCGCAGGCGTTGCAAATAATCCAAGGGGACAAAAACATAGTTGCTGTCGTACTCGCTCATTTCGGATTTAAAGAAATCCACAACGACGAAATTATCGTAGACCGGTTTTAATTTGCCGCCGCTGACGGTAGTGATGATGACATCATCTCCCGGTTGAAGCAGATATTTTTCTTCCGTTTCACCCTTTTTGTTTTTTTGGCGGAAACTGGCCAGTAAGTTGCCCAGAATAATGCCTCGAGGAACTTTTACTTTGCTGTCGGGCGGCATCGGCGGCGGTGGACCATCTCCGGGAGATACCATGGGAATTTCCTTCTTCGGCTTGGTCAAAGGATGACGCCAATGGTACCGCTCTAATGCCATCTCGGACAATTTGAACGAAGGGACGGCCACATCTTTTTGTTTCATCAGATGCTTACTGAATCCACCTACTTTACTTCGCGATTCCGGATCAATTCCGATCAGCCGAACCGGACGGGTTATGGATTGACCTCGCCAATTGAACTGGAGCATGGCGAAGACTTCCATGGTAGGAGCCATCGCCACGATTTTGTCTTTCAAAACGGGATCATTGCGAATCATCTCCATTTTGCCTTCCGGATCAGGGAAACCATCCAGACTGGGGGTTTCAATAACCACATCCGAAAGCAATCCATGAAGGCGTTCCTTCAATTTATTGCTAAAGCCGCCCATCACCGCATTTACGACAATGAGTGTGGCCACTCCGAGCATGACGCTAATAATACAAGCCAACGCCAGGTATCGGGTCAGCAGATAACGCCAGCAGAGAAGAATTTTGTACACGGGAAATCCTTCCTCAAAATAGAACCGGCAGCAGTCAGACAAGCGGGCAAATCTATCGCCGAATCGAGGTTACCTCTTTTGTGGATTTTACTGTTTCGGATCTAAGCTGCTTTCGCTAGGGCTGTACTTTCATTTCGTTTGCGGACGAAAACAATAGACGGATAAATCAGGAGATTTTCAAACTTCGGTAATCGCTCTGCTTTACCAGTTAGCTTTTTCATGCTCAAGTCATGATACCCTTGTTCATCCACCAATTCCTTGATGAACCCTACTAAACCATAGTTATGATTATGCCAAGCCATCTTTGCCCGGTCCTTGAATCTGGCTAATAATTTCCGCCATTTCTGCATAAACCAGGAAGGTTTGCGGTAGGCTTTCCCGTCCGGCCAATCCTCCCAATACCCGGTTCCCCAGTCTTCAATGACATAGAGACTGCCCGGTTTTAAGTGATTCTCGAAAAGATGCCAAAAGGAAGTTCGCGTTGCCTGGCAGATGTGTGAGGCGTCTT
>CAZPPD010001106.1:0-1914 GCA_964588185.1 uncultured Alcaligenaceae bacterium
CATATTCGTTTTTCATCATCTGGCGATAAGGTAGTGCCCGGACAAAGTGAACCAAATCCCAAATCTCACTACCATTCATCACGTCGCCGTAAGCAGCCATACCAGCACCGGCAATACCGGAGTGAATCCGCCAATAAATGTCAATGGGGCGGCGACCGCCGCGATAAACTCCCACAGTCAAATCAGCAGGTTTGACCAAGGTGCCCCATTCGTCAAATTTGTAAGGAGCCTGGCGGCCATAATCGGTGTGGCATTCCATACATTTCACCGAGTTGGCAAATGAGGTGATCGCATTTTTGTAGCTTGGAGTTTTTCCTTTGGCATCTTTTTTGAATCGGTTCGGATAGGCAGCTTTGAATTTCTCTTCCGGAAATTCTTCCATGAGTTTATCTGCGTCCCCCAAGAACATTGCATAGCCTCGCCTCACGGAACTCCTCAAAGCCTCGTTTCGCTTAGACTCATCCTCGATTTGCATAATCGGGTCGGAGGGAACGGGAATATCGACATTGGGAGATTGGGAGTCCACCCAACTTTTAACTCGGGTGGAAGCAATTAAGGCTAAGAAGTTTGGAATGTCTCCGCCTGCTTCTTTGAGCATCAAGACACCATCCACATTTTTTAGTGATTCGAAGAAAATATATTCGGTCTCTCCACGTATGCTGAGATGGATGACATAACTGACTAAGGCATCCAAATCTTCGGGGTTGAGTTGGTTAAAGGACGGCATAGAGGTCCCTTCCACTCCATAATGAAGGGTACGAAAGAGATCCTCGCGGCTGGGTTTGTAAAAAACTAGTTTTGTCTGGTCTCTGGATTGGAATTTGAACTTCCCTAAACGATAGTCTCGGGGATGCGGGTTAACCCAAATGGAACTGGATCCTCGGCCATTCCCGGTGATCCCGTGGCATAACAGGCAGTGCTTTCGATAAAGAAGGCTGCCGCGTTTCAGGATGCTGATGTCCAGTTCTAGATCTTTTTCATAGTCCTGATATTTTCCTTGCATGGGAACATCGACCCATGGCCTTCCGGGCGTTCCGAACATTTGATCCAAAGCACTTTGAAGGAGGAGTTTGTCTTCTTTGCGAATATTGGTGACATCGATAACCTTACCTTTAAAATCTTCCGGCAATTCAGAATACGGGATGCGGGTGTCCTTCATGTCGGCAATGGACATTAGCGGTAATTGTCCGGGAGGATCGGGCTCGTAGTGAGGTTCCGGAAAGGCGGGCAATTCTTTGAAAATTGGATCGGTACGAACGTCGTAGAAGATGGCTTCGGAATAGAAGTCGGTGCAACCGGAAAGGGAAAACGATGCCACGGCCAAAAGCAAGGTTGCTATCCGAGACCAGGGTTTCGCTTTTTGAAAAAGGGCCATAAATGAATCCATCAACGGGAAACCTTCACAAAAAGGAGTAAAAATCGTTAGATTAATGCGATGTATTAATCAAAGGTAATATTGGAGGTTTTGTAGCTTCAATTGGACCCAAGTCAAGAACCCCACAATAAGAATGATAAATGGATAATAGAGTAAGCAATTTTTGTGCCGTTAACGTTAGGATGACATTGGACCCAAGTAAAGAGGGAATTATTGGGTTTCTCCTCACGAATCTTTCGAATCGCTTTGTTTTTTTGTTTTGAACCATTGCAGATGTGAGAATGAGCACAATTCCCTTTCTCACATCTAGGAGAATTTAAAGGCTGTTTGAATGGTGTATTCCATTGCCCGTTTGCTTCAATTGGCGGGATTAATCATCTTACCGGTAGCAGTTTCTGCCAATATCACGCAATCCATGAATTTAAAACAGTCCCTGATGCTATCCGGAATTGGCATGGGCCTCTTTTTTGTCGGCTGGTTATTGCAACAAACAAGCAAACCCAAATAATGAAAACATGGATATGAAATTCAGATTTGTA
>CAZPPD010001107.1:0-1914 GCA_964588185.1 uncultured Alcaligenaceae bacterium
GATGTTCGACCAATGCGAATGGCCGTCCATATCATGTTGCTCCTTATCGTCACCTTCTCTTCTTCGGATTAGTCATTACTTAAAATTTGTGATTATTCAGCACCGGCTTCCAGGAGTTTAATTTTCTCAACCAAATCCCGGTATTGCTGATCCCGGATGCGGAGATTTTGTTCTTCAAATAATACTCGCGCTTTTCGCCAACATTGGTGTGCTCGCTCAGAATCCTTCAGACGGAAATAAACGTCGCCCAGGTGATCCCAGATGACCGGGTCATCGCCACCGCCCAGTTTTGTAGCTCGAATCAGGTGTTTCTTGGCAGCCTCAATTTTTCCTTGGCGAAACAGGACCCAACCCAAACTGTCCACATAGGCAGCATTATCTTTTTCTATATCCGAAACGCTGCTAGTCAGGGTTTGGCGTTCCTCTCGATCTAATTCGATAGCTTTGCGAATGTATTGTTCAGCTTTTTCCAGGTATTTGCCCTGATCCGCCCATAAGTAGCCAAGATCATTGTAAGCAGTGGCATTGGTGGGGTCTCCCTCTAAAATTAATTGTAACTGCTCTTCTGCTTTTGGAAAGTCTCGGCGAGCAGTGTAAATATAGGACAATATGTAGCGAATTTCTCGGATTTCTCCCGGTTGTTTGTATTCTTCAATCAGTTTGTCGCATTCTTTCTCTGCTGCCTTGTCTTTTCCGGCAGCAACCATTAACCGCAGCTTTAAACTTTGCATAGGCAAGCGGCTGGTGTCACCGGCCATTTTGATTGCTTCATCTGCCTGCTCCAATGCTTTTTCCATTTGGTTGAGTCGAGAGTAAGCCCTAGCCAAATCGCTATAGAAAAGGATTCGATTGGTAGCTTGGGCCTGATCCAAACCCTGGTTGCAGATTTCCACCATTTCTCGATACTTATGAGCCTTCCACAGCACGCGCAGGAGTCCGCCATAGATCAACGCTTCGGTATCCGGGGTCACAAAACGCAAACATTGCCGATAGAACCGTTCTGCTTCTTCGGGCTGCTTGTGATGATCGGCCAGTGCAGCCAGCAAGTGGAGCGTTCGGAACTTCATCGATGAATCATCTGCTCTGGATAAACCGATCTTCACCAAGTTTTTTGCCAGCTTTTCATTCCGGCGGATGGCCGAAACCATAGCCGCGGCCTGTTTTTTTGCAGTTAAATCCGGAATCAAGGCTTTGTCATCAGTCGCTTTGGCAATAGTTTGGTTTAACAAGCGAAGGACGCGCATGGCCCCAAATCTGGGCTGTTGATCGTAAAGGTGAAAGAGATGCTGGTAAATCTCCACTTTTGGATTCTGTTGGACCAAATCCAGATAGATGCTCTCCGCTTCTTCGGGATCTCCTCTTTTACCGAATTCTTTAGCGAGAAGTATTTTTAAATCGGCATTATGCCGGTCCCGTTGAGATGCAGCACGAAGCCACGGTAGGATCTCGCTGCTCCGATTAAGTTCCTCCAAAAGGGAAATCTTCAATTGATACGCTTCGGTTCCATGAGGGAGGAAACGCAAATATTCGTCCACATACTTGAGGGCGTCTCGTTTTCTTCCCTGAGCCCTGGAAATTTCGGCCAGATTTAAATTCCAACGATGGCTTCCCGCGGGAAATATTCTTTGGGCACGATGATAAGACTGGAAAGCAGCTTCATACCGTTTGATGCGGACAAATAGTCGGCCGACTTTTTCATACACTCCTGCCGTTTGGGTCACCAATTCTTGGCTGGCAGGTCCTGCCAACGGGAGTGTTTTTAGTGCCTGTTCGAGGGTTTGAGCACAATAGGTATAAGATTTTGCAGCTTTTGAATATTGCTTCTCGGATTCCTGTAGCTGCCCCATGTCGTGATAAATCTGCTGGGCGAAGTTTAGGTTTTACGTCACGTCTAACTTGGCAAGTCCTTTTTAA
>CAZPPD010001108.1:0-1913 GCA_964588185.1 uncultured Alcaligenaceae bacterium
AGGATTGCCGAGAAAAAGATTTTGCTTTTGGAGTAAATTATCTTCATTTAGAAACTCCGATTATGTTCTTCCAAGAGTGGCCGAGGTTAAAAACTATTCCGTAAGATTTTTGATGCGGATGTTGCGGTATTCATGAAAGCCGCCTTCGCCTTGGAGTCCGATGTAGCCTTTTTCCAGCCGTGTCAAGCTTTTCGAGGTAGTAACCAATTCCCCATTGAGCCGGACTTCAATGTTTGGTCCGATCAGTTTGATTTCGTATTCGTTCCATTCGCCAACGGGTTTGAGTACTTTCTGAGCTAACTTGACATTTAAGTCGTACTTGGCACCAAAAATCTTTGCCATGCGTTTGCTGTTCTCACATTGCACTTCGTAACGGCGTTTTGGCCAGCCCCGGCCTTCTTTTGAAGCCCGGAGAAAGACCCCGCCGTCTTGTCTCGGCTTCATAAAGCGTAGTTCCAAACGGAGAATGAAATCCGCATATTCCTTGTCGGAGCGCAACCAGCCCCGGCCGCCATTGAGCTTGAAAACGCCCTCTTCAACAACAAACTTGGCGTTGTTCATCAGGTGCCAACCCTTCAGAGATTTTCCGTCGAACAGGCTGACGAAACCTTTTTCTTTCTCTTTCTTTCCGGCATCCACAGGAGATGTGAAACATACGAAAAAGAAAGCAAGAACAATGAGAGGGATGGTTTTCATGGTGGGATCTCCAAAAGGTAGGAAGTCTTGAATCTTGCGAGAATTGTTATCGAACTTGAACTGAAAGGGAAGGAAAAAACGGGTAAGAAAATTCTCTCAGGAACATTATTGTTTTGTTCCCTTGACGAACATACCAATTCAACTCCGCCAATTACTTGCCGACCAGATTTTTGGTGTGGACCGGGACAGCGACTTTAGGTGGCTTTATCCTTTCGTTCAGTCCATTCACTTGGTAAGATCACTTAATTATTGGTACAAAAATAATTTTATGGCCTTAAATTTTGGGAATATCAAAATGGCATTGGACAATGGCTCCAATCACCTCAAACTTTCTAGTTCAACAAAAGATCCCCTCACTTGTGATTACTCACCAAGCAAAGGAACCCAACTTCAAGAAGAACTCCAAAATCTTCGCAAAGCCATTCTCAAACTACCCGATTCGGACCGCCAGCTAATTCACTGGCTAAATTATAAACTACTTTCGTTTGCTGAAATTGCCAAGAATCTTAATTGCTCTCCCGATGAAGCGTGCAGGTCTTGGCTAAGTGCGATAGAGCATCTGGAATTGCGATATTCGCAGAATGACTGAAAAATTTTCAAATCTGAACCCATATTCCCGCTGGGTCCTTGAATACGATTCAGGATTGGCCTCAGGCGAAGCTTCCACCATACAGGATGCCCCGACAGGTCAGGAGTTCAATAATCGACTGATACGTATTCGACGAGTGCTTGACCTTTTGGAGGAAGATCGCCGTCTGCAAAACGAAATTTCAACGAAACATTTCGTCGAAGAGTACAACTCTTTTTCCATCGATCCTGAAACCGGTGCCGGTCAGCTTGGACGATTTCGGCTTCTCCGAGAGCTAGGTCGAGGAGGGGGCGGAATTGTCTTTCTTGCCGAGGACCCACAACTGCAGCGTCAAGTGGCATTGAAGGTTCCCAAGTTGGAACACCTGTTGGAATCAGATGGAAAAAAGCGTTTTCTTCGGGAGGCCCAGGCTGCAGCAGGTCTCGACCATCCCAATATCGTCACGGTATTCGAGGCTGGGGAAAGTGAAACTCTAATCTTTATCGTCTCCGCTTATTGCGAAGGGCCGTCGCTCAAGGATTGGCTTCGGGAAAATGATGATCCAATTCCACCACGGACGGCGGCGAATCTCATCGCTATTCTCGCAGATGCATTGGGTTATACCCACCAACAAGGCATCGTTCACCGC
>CAZPPD010001109.1:0-1904 GCA_964588185.1 uncultured Alcaligenaceae bacterium
TCACCTTATCCTCTTCGGTTCGAGGGGATTGGCACCTCCAGTGGTCCCAAAAACTTCCGCCGCGGAAGCCGGCTTGGCAATTTACCGCCCGCATGCCAATGGATTCCAGCTACCACCCGGTTGCGGCAGGCCAACTAGCTGTAGTTGGCTGTGAACATAGTGGGGCATTACTTGCCTTCGACCTCAAGACTGGAATTGAACAGTGGCGTTATTACACGAACGGCCCCATTCGATTTGCTCCCAGGGCCGATGAAAATAGAATCTTTTTGGGATCGGATGACGGTTACTTGTATTGTTTGGATCACCAAGGAAAACTGCTGTGGAAACGAAGAGGCGGTCCCTCGGAACGCAAGATCATTGGACATGAACGCTTCATGGCTGCTTGGCCTATCAGTACCCGGCCGGTTTTGCAGGATGGAAAATTGTATTTCACTTCCGGATACTGGCCCCTCGATGGCGTTTTTGTCTACTGTGTGGAAGCGGAAACCGGCAAGGTCATTTGGCGGAATGATAATGCCCAGTTCCGCCCCTTCGACGAACTGCGCGTGGTTGGACCAAAACTTTATGTTCGGGGCCATCGCGGCCAAGGCGTTTACGAAATCGAAAGCGGCCAGGAATTGCGGGAGAAACAACCACGATTTCCACGGAAAGAATTTCCCGATGTTCCTTCCGTGGAGGGATCGGTTATTGGCCGCTTTGCCTCCGGTAATAACCTTTTTGTTTGCACCAAAGAAGGCGGCATCTTTTGCTTTGGTCAGGAAAAAGTGAAGCCTCGAGAAAACGCTTGGGAAAAAACAAAAATCACCAAGGATCCACAAGCCCAGCAAATCCTCAAAGCTACGGGAATCAACGAAGGATATTGTTTGGTTTCCGGGCTGCAGGATGGTTCGGTTATTGCCACCCTGTTGAAGAATTCAAATCTATATGTGGTTGCCACTGATTCGAATCCCGCCAAGGTGAACCAAATTCGCCGAAAGTTGGATCAGCAAGGTTGCTTTGCTGATCATCGCCTGTCGATCATCACCGCCGATCCCGAAAACGCCGGGTTCCCACCTTACTTCGCCAGTCTTGTCCTAGCCGAAAATGAAGGCAAAATTCCCGAAGCATTCAAAGAATGTTTGCGTCCCTTCGGCGGAACTTGGGTCGAACGAAATGGAAACAAGCTGGCATTTGTCCAACGCGAAGGCCCTTTGCCGGGTTCCGGAAACTGGACCCACGAAACCGCAGATCCGGCCAACTCTCTCGCTTCCAAGGAAACCCGAGTGAAAGCTCCCTTAGGTCTCCTTTGGTATGGGGGCGAAGCCGCAGCACCCCGATTTTACATGGACGGCAATGTAGATCATCAATCCGGCCATGGGATCAATCCCCAACCACCCGGAGCTCAAGTTTTGGATGGCAGAATGTTCCTCCAAGGTCCCGGACTTCTGGGAGCCGTAGACATTTATACCGGCCGCATCCTGTGGGAGACCAAATTGCCGGAGTTCTACACCTTTGGCGGACCAGGAGGGGGTCTGGGAATTCACTCCAAGAAACACCCGCATCCCTGGAAATACCCTCCTGCCCTGAAATTCCAAATCAAACCGACTCAGCATCCTCGAGCATCGGGTTTTAATTTCGCCTCTATTTCTGACGGCGTATATGTGGGTGCCGGTCCTCAGTGTATTCGTATCAATCCCAAGGACGGAAAAATCTTATCGAGATTCCCGGTTCCTTTGCCGGAAAAAGGTCTTTGTTGGGGCCGCTTGCGACTGGTGGATGACTTAATCATCTCCACAGCTTTCCGTCCGCAAGACTTAGCTGATGCAGAAGCCGGGCATGATGTGCAAGGCGGCGACTGGTCCGGAGACCGAATGCCGATGGCCTATTTGGTGGCGGGCTATCGGCACACCGGAAAAATACTTTGG
>CAZPPD010001110.1:0-1901 GCA_964588185.1 uncultured Alcaligenaceae bacterium
GACCGTTGTGGTCGCTGTCCGGACGTGCGTTGTTGCGGCTGGTGTCCTCGGGGTCCTTGCGGCCGTCGTTGCGGCTGCCCTTGGCCGGGTTTCGCTTGGGGATTTTTCCGAGGATCCGGCTTTCGCTGTGGATTTTGATCGTTTGGTGTGGCCATGGATAAATAACCTGCGCCGCCCGGAAAACCGGACTAGTGTAATTGAAGGTTAATTTGTGAAACCGAAGAGGGGTCGGTTTGGGCGATTAAGTTACAATCGAAAGAGAAAGATTTTTCTCTGCCGAAAGAGGCAAAAGACCTGAGTTCTTAATCAAATAGCAGATAACAAGAGCTATTAATCATCCTCTTCGTCATCGTAATCGTCGTCGTAGTCATCATCGTAATCGTCGTCTTCATCCCCAGAGATCGCCCGGCTTACCCCGCGGCGTAATTCCCGACCGACCATGCCGCCGGCAGCCCGCATCCCTCTTCCCATGACGCCTTCATCCTCATCGTCATCGTAATCATCATCCTCATCAATTTCATCCAACTCAGCTTTACGAATGCGATCGGCTAATTCCGCCGGTTTGGAAGATTTGGAAAGGGCGTCTTCTTTGGTAATTGTGTCGGATTTCCACAGCCGGTATAAAGTTTCATCCAGCAGGAACATGCCGTCCTTTTTGCCGGTCTGAATACTGGAATCGATGCGGTATGTTTTGTTTTCTCGAATCAGAGCTTGGATAGCAGGGGTTACCACCATCATTTCATACGCTGCCACCAACCCCTCGTTTTTTCGCGGCAACAAGGTTTGCGACAGCACGCCGATGAGTGCTGTGGAAAGCTGGGTGCGAATTTGGTCTTGGGCATCCTGGGGAAACACGTCGATAATTCGGTTTACCGTGCTGGAGGCACTACTAGTGTGCAACGTGCCAAATACTACGTGGCCGGTTTCGGCGGCTTCAATAGCCGCATGGATGGTTTCCAAGTCACGCATTTCCCCGACGAGAATTACATCGGGATCCATACGCAGCGCCCGCCGAATTCCTTCGGAGAAACCGGGGACATCCACCCCGATCTCCCGCTGGTTTACCGTGCACTTTTTATGTTGATGGAAATATTCGATGGGATCTTCAAGGGTGATGATGTGCTTATCGTAATTGTCATTCAAGAAATTAATCATGCTGGCAAGACTGGTAGTTTTCCCGGAACCGGTTGGACCAGTAACCAGCATAAGCCCCCGGGGCCGCACAATCAAACGCTTGATTGCCTCCGGCATTCCCATCTGCTCAAAAGTCAAAAACTGGCTGGGTATCCGCCGAAGTACCAAACCGATATTTCCGCGTTGTTTGAATACAGCCACACGAAATCGGTATCCGTCCACATATTCAATGGCAAAGTCGGAACCGCCTTTTTCTTGTAACTCCTGCTGGCACCGTTCAGGGGTAATACTTTTCATTAACCCCGTGGTGTCGTCATTATCCAAAACTTTGGTATCCAACCGCCGCATCCGTCCTTGATGCCGTAAAACGGGTGGTTGTCCTACGCTAATATGCAGGTCACTGGCCTTGAGCTGAATGACCGTGGATAAAAGTTTGTCGATGAATACATTGCCAGAAGGCACGATTTACCCTCGTGTTGTAAAGCAGACTAGAAATGCCTGCAAAATCAATTCGTGAAATGTGATCTGCCATTAATTATCTACAAGTACAATGCTCAGGCAAATATTTCCAAGGAAATTTTCAAATATCTTTTAATAACCAACGAATTACAATGTTTAAAATATTTTTCCCCTTAGGCCCTCTGTCTTCAATCTTTGGGTGTTGGATACATTAAGGAATTTGGCTCCATCCAAAGAATCAAGAAAACGAAAAACTAACCTCTCAAATTTGCTTCTTTTTTCCGCCATTTAGGTTGTTGTGAACTGCT
>CAZPPD010001111.1:0-1895 GCA_964588185.1 uncultured Alcaligenaceae bacterium
GAAAATTGGACCTTCCCCTTGGGGGCTTACCGATTCGCTGAAAGATGTGATGGATTTTAGAGACTGGTTTAAACAAAGAACTCTGTTTTCCAATAGATTCGGCGTTCCCAAGAAATAAATATCCGTTCTCGGTCAACGAAAAGTGGAATAGTTGCAATAGTTTTTGTTGAATATCCGGTTCCAAATAGATCAAGACATTTCGGCAACTGATCAAATCCAGACTAGAAAAGGGTGGGTCTGAAATTAGGTTTTGATTGGCAAAAACCATGGATTCCCGCAAGCGTTTCTTCACTTTATACCGGCCATTATTTTCGTCAAAATATTTGTTGACGTAATCTTCGGGAACATCTGCAAGCGCGCTTGCGGGATAAACACCACTTCTAGCAACTTCGATTGCTTCTTCGTCGATATCGGTTGCAAAGATTTGCCCGTGATAACCGGCTTTGGCATTGCTAAACTGGTTAGCCAAGATCATCGCCAGGGAGTAGGCTTCTTCTCCAGTCGAGCAGCCCGGAACCCAAACCCGGATTGGTTGATCGGCACCCTTTTTATTTACCAGGGGGCAGATCACATCTTGCTCCAAAGCCTCAAAGGCTTCCGGATCCCGGAAAAAACTGGTTACGCTGATCAGCAAATCTTTGAACAGATGTTTTAGTTCGTGGAAATCTCGCCGTAACAGCTTTACATATTCGCCGATTTTTTCGATGTGCCGCAAACCCATTCGCCGTTGGATGCGACGAGCCAAGGTTCCTTTCTTGTAACACTGAAAATCATAATCGGTATGGGTTCGAAGCAGACTCAAAATCGACTTGAGATGATTGGGCTCCGCTTCCGCTAAAAAATTGAACTGCTCTGTCCGGTTTATGTAAGAGTGGCGAATGTATTTGAGAAGCACATTCGGCATATCGCCTACCGGTAACTTGTAATCCACCAGTCCGGTGCTAAGGGCACTTCGGGGCATTCCGTCATACTGGGCAGATTTGGGATCTTCAACCATCCCCATACCGCCGGCTTCTTTGATTGCCTTCAAACCTAATGTCCCGTCCGAACCGGTCCCGGACAGGATTATACATATAGCTCGTTCCTTTCGATCCTCGGCAAGGCTGCGAAAAAAATAGTCAACCGGCATGCGCATGCCCCGATATTTAACCGGATCGCTGAGTAACAGTTTTCCTTTTGCCAACGAAACATAGGTGTTCGGCGGGATCATATAAACGGAGTCAGGTTGCACGGTCATGCCATCTTCAATCTCAACAACCGGCATTTTTGTGTATTTTCGCAGCAATTCCGTCATCAAGCTCTCATGAGTAGGATCGAGATGTTGGACCAATACAAAGGCCAAACCGCTGTCGTGAGGCAATGCGGAGAGTAATTTCTTAAAGGTCTCCAATCCACCTGCCGACGCTCCGACGCCGACAACAGGAAATTCGGCAGTATGTTTTTCCCTTTGGGCCAGTTGACCAGTTTCGGAGGAAGGGGATTCTTTTTTCTTGGCCATGATCTGCAACTCTCGATCGTGGGGCTTGAGCTGAGGAGCAAGTTTCTAATTCAATATATCATTTCAGATGCCTGCTTAAAGCCTCCATGGGCCTCTTTATGTACAAAACAAAATCAAGTTTATGGCATGTGACTTGCAAATATTCTCCATGGAAAAACTAGACCGGAATTATCATTTATCTGGTTTATGGCTTATTCCAATGGAGTTTCAAAGAAAAGGTTAAACAAATGCAGTAGTTGGAATTTCCAAGCTTCATTTCGATGAAAAAGGAATTGTCTTGCTCAAAAATGAGTAGTCAACTGCAAATCGTTAATTGGACCATTATTTTTTAAGGAGAACAAGATGGCAGAAACAATTCATGAAGAACAGGACCAAGAACAAACTCCTAACGAAAACA
>CAZPPD010001112.1:0-1886 GCA_964588185.1 uncultured Alcaligenaceae bacterium
TGCAACAATGGTTAAACCATACCCAGCCCCGAGCACTTTAGCTTGGACCTAATTTTTTGCAATAACCCCATACGATAACAACCCGGTGGTTGGTAGCCGGGATACGTCTCGTATTACCATTCCCTATTATATGATAGACAAAATGAACAACCGCAGGTTTGGCATCTGGTTAATTGGAGCATTCGGGGGTGTCGGTACCACGGCAACCTTGGGCATTTCGGCACTAAAGAGGAATTTCGCCAATCAAATAGGATTGGTTACTGCCCTGCCGGCATTCTCCGGCCTGAATTTGGATGACTTTGGGCAATTTGTGGTTGGCGGACACGATGTCCGTAAATCCGACTTTCTTTCCTCGGTAAAAGAACTGCATGAGCGATCAAATTTGTTCCCCCGAGAAATGATCGAGGGGTGCCAACCGGACCTGCAATCCTGGACTCAAAATGTCCGTCCCGGCACAGTTCACAATGCCGGAACAACAATCAATGCCATGGCGGACCTCCCGGATGTTGATCGGTCGGACAAACCGCTGGCTGTGATTGAACATATCCAGGAAGACCTGCGAAATTTTCAGAAAGCTAATGAGCTGTCCCAAGTCCTTGTGGTAAATGTGGCCTCCACTGAACCGCCGTTCCTGGTTGGGGATGTACACAATCGCTTGGAGAGTGTGCAAAATTCCCTGCAAAAGAATGAAAAAGTCCTGCCGGCAAGTTCACTTTATGCGTGGGCAGCTTTGGACTTGGGAATGCCGTATATCAACTTTACTCCTTCGTTAGGGGCCAATTTCCCGGGGGCGGAGCAACTGGCCGAGGAGAGACAAACCGTATTCGGCGGTCAGGACGGAAAGACGGGGGAAACGTTGCTGAAGACGGTTCTGGCTCCGATGTTTGCCCATCGCAATCTTCAGGTATTAAGTTGGGTGGGACACAACATCTTTGGCAACCGCGATGGTTTGGTTTTGGACAATCCGGAGAACAAACGGTCCAAAATCATTACTAAAGATCAGGTCACCACAGAAATTCTCGGCTACAAGCCGCAGACTCACGTGTCCATAGAATATATTGAGTCCCTGGACGACTGGAAAACGGCTTGGGATCATATTCACTTCCAAGGCTTTCTGGGGACCAAGATGACCCTGCAATTTACCTGGCAAGGATGTGACAGCATCTTGGCCGGACCGCTGGTTTTGGATTTGGCCCGGTTGGCATTGTTTTCCCACCGCCGGGGGGAAACCGGCTTGCTTCGCCATCTGGCCTGCTTCTTCAAAAATCCGATGGGCGTTCGGGAAAATGATTTCTTCAAGCAATGGAATATGCTTGGCGACTATCTTCGCCAAGTGGAAAGCGAAAAGTAAGAAGGACATTTGGTGCGGGGAGTTTGCGGAAGGTTAAAATCAATTTCTTTTCACCATAGACTGAGGCAAAGTGAGGGATTTTCCATGCTCAAACTACCTATGCTGTTGTTATTCTTCTTGACGTTAGCCCCATTGGTTTCGGCCCAATCCCAAACCAGGAATGAACCCCCGGATACTCCGGATGCCTACATAAAAATGACAATCGCAAAAGACGGAAAACTTTTTGGCGATACTAAGAAAAAAAGTACCCTATCCACACCAAAAGCAATCAAGAACTTCCTGAAAAAGCGGCGAGGGGAACTCGAGAAACAAGCCCGGCATAAGGATCAACCGGTTCCAAAAAGAATTGGGATAATAATTAGAGCAGATAAGAGTGTTCCTTTTGTTCGCATCGTCAACATCATGCAGACCTGCCGGGACTGCGGATTTTCAGCTTCAGACATCAAAGTGATTGTACTAAACAAAAATTGACCATTATAACGAGGATAAAAATGAGGAGTTCTTTTCTTACTTTTTTCTCCTTCTGCATACTTTC
>CAZPPD010001113.1:0-1885 GCA_964588185.1 uncultured Alcaligenaceae bacterium
TTACTCCTTCTGCATACTTTCCTTCCCCACCGTAGCTGCCGATTGGCCTCAAAGGCGTGGCCCCAATCGTGACGGAATATCCAAGGAAACGGGGTTGCTTCAATCCTGGCCCAAAGGCGGTCCCAAATTACTTTGGACCTACCAAAACAACGGCATCGGCTTCAATACTCCTGCGGTTGTTGGCGATCGTCTCTATACCATGGGAGCACGAGAGGAGCAGACTTATGTGATCTGCTTGGATATCAGCGGCAATGAGCCGAAGGAGGTTTGGGAATATAAAGTAGGCCCGATTTTCACCTTCAAAGGGAACACTTACGGAGATGGCCCGCGTTCCACACCAACTGTTGCTGGCGATCATGTGTATGCACTGACCGGCGATTCCGATTTGGTGTGCTTGACAACCAAGGACGGAAAAGAAGTTTGGAAAACCAATTTGAAGGAAAAGCTTGGCGGCGTTGTGATGACTGAGTGGGGTTTTAGTGAGTCGGTCTTGATTGATGGGGACAAGTTAATTTGCACTCCCGGGGGTCCTCAAGGAACCTTGGCAGCATTCAATAAGAAAACCGGCGAAGTATTGTGGCGAAGCAAGGAACTCAAGGATAAAGCCACCCATGCATCTGTCATGTCGGCCACGATTGGCGGGGTTCCTCAATATATCCTGACAACATATGTGGATGATATAAAGGGAACTCACCTTGCCGGGGTTGCCGCCAAGGATGGGAAATTGCTGTGGTATCAACCGCTTTTCCGTGGCTCCGCCGGATATGGTGTATGCAACACTCCCGTCGTAAAAGAAAACAGTGTTTATGTTACTTCCGTGGACGGCGGCTGTAATCGAGTGGAGATAAACAAAGCCGAGGGCAAATTTGCAGTGAAATCCACCTATGGCCGCCGCGACCAACGCAACATGAAGAACAATCATGGCGGAGTGGTATTGGTGGACGGACATATCTATGGCCATGCCAAACGCTTTGGCTGGGTGTGCCTGGATTGGAAGACCGGAAAAGTAGTTTGGGAAGGGGATTTTACTCTGCCCTGTCGGAGCGGTTCCTTGATTGCTGCCGGTGATCGCCTTTACTTGTATTCGGATGAAGGGACTGCGGTGTTGATTCATGCTTCTCCAAAAGGTTGGAAAGAGGAGGGACGATTTACCCTTCCCATGAAGTCTAAAGTTCCGGAAAATCGAGTCAGCCATCGGCAAACCGGAATCTGGACTCATCCGATAATCGCCAACGGCCGGTTGTACTTACGCGATCAAGAATATTTGTTTTGTTACGATATCAAGAAGTGATGGTTGAATGGATTCTTGAGGTTTGGATCAAACAGGGAGTCAACAGTGGCCACGGTTCCCGAACATTTGGAAATACTTTCGGAAGAGGAGTTATATCCAAGTTCCGATGGAGAACCTTTGGGCGAAACCGATTTTCACATCCTGGCCATTACCAATTTGTACGTTGGTCTGAAGAACCATTTCCGCGGCATGGAGGTCTTGGTCACCAGCAACATGTTTTGGTATTGGGAAGAAGGTAACCCGGCAGCATGTTGCGCCCCCGATGTCATGGTGGTGAAGGGGGTCTCCAATGAATCGCGGCGGACCTACTTGAGTTGGAAAGAAAAAGTATTCGCACCGTGCACGATTGTTGAAGTGACCTCGGAAAAGACCAAGACTAAAGATTTTACCAAGAAGAAAGCCGACTACGAAAGGTTGGGGGTAAAGGAATACTTCCTGTTTGATCCCGAAGGGATTGTAATGGAGATTCCGTTACAGGGATTTGCATTGCGCGGGAAGAAATATGTCCCGCTTAAGCCTGATAAAGAAGGGCGATTGGTAAGCATTCAGCTGTATATGTATTTGCGGGAAGAAGGCTCATTCGTGCGTTTGTTT
>CAZPPD010001114.1:0-1884 GCA_964588185.1 uncultured Alcaligenaceae bacterium
GCAAGCCCCGGCAGGTGTCTTCGTAGGTCCGTTCGAGTTCGAGCGGCACGTACCGTGAGTCGCTGATCCAAAGGGGAAGGGTGGGCAACGGGGAACCGATGGTCAGGGGATGCTCCCAGGTCTCCACACGCCGGCGGGCTTTGGAGCTGTAGTTTCGAAGACACACGGCGTAAATCGACTCCTCAGCGCAGGCGGGCGGCTCGGCACCGAGCCTTTGGGCCAACTCCCCGTAAAGATTGGTCGACCGCGTTGTGACCGGATCAACGATCACCACGCAGACCTCCTGCTGGAGCAAGGCATGGCATTTCGAGACGAACGCATCACGGGCCTCGGGCCGGTCTTTGTTCCGGGGGCTCACCAGCTCGACCGCTGCCACCAACCGTCGATCAATGCTCGCCTCGTAGACGCGCACTTCATACTCCGGGGGAGTAAGCTCGTCGGTCTCAAGCAATAGGGAGGGGCTCTCCGCTTCCCACGCAGGTGCTGCATCCGTGCCGGCCGTCGCAAACACTCCTTCGCGCCCAGTTTCATACGTTCCAACGTCAACTTCGACGAGAGTCCCCAAATGTATCTTCACCCCACTCCGATATTCGGTTGGAAGCAGAGTGTTGAGACGCATGGCGATGATCCCAGGCCATAAACCATGCAACTCTTCCCATGAGGCAATCTGCGACGTTGGGGGATTAAAGTGATCTCGTAGTGGCATGCTCGTTCTCCTTCTCCATCGAATTATACTCTCTCTACCTGGAAAAACCATCTGCCGGGCGGTTCTTAGCCCAAGAGATGGGCTTGTTCCAAATTGCAGCCTCCGCCCAGCCCACATGCTTTCTCAACCGCTTCGGGGTCGGAAGCCTCGAGGAACGAGAGTTAAGCATCGGCAAACTCCCCGCGAAAACAAGCCACTCTACCCGCGTACCAATTTGACTTCTTTTTCGTAAATAAAAATACGGACATTTCACTAGTTACTCAATCCGCCCTAATCGGGAGATCAAGTATGCGGATAATTTTGCTGCTTGCCATTTTTCTAATTGCGACCCAGTCAGTTTATGCACAGGAGCATGTCCTGCTCGGACCGTGCTATTCGCTTCCGAAAGATGGAGTGTGGACGGAGTATTCGTGGAAACAAACACATCCCGTCAAGCGAACAGGGACTTTGCGAATCAGCGCGGTGGGAACTGTGCAAAGAGATGGAAAGACTTTCCGTTGGGTGGAGATCAAACTGACAGCAAACGACAAAGGGAAGAAGTTTCGTCGTATTCGGAAGATCTTGATCGACGAAGCCGCCTACAAGAAAGGGCAGCCGTGGAAGGATCGCATCGCGGAATGCTGGGAGCAAACCAATGACCAAGACGTGGTTAAAGTCGCCCCTAAGCGCTCGGTACATTTTCCGGATCTGGGTCTGGAAAGTAAAAAGCAACAACTCCAGCTTATGAAAAAGAAAAGCTTGGCAACCAAGGTCGGCAAGCTCAATGTGGATTTCTATCACACACGCGGCACGTACAAACGGATGCTTCGTCACGTGTGGTTGTCTCTTTCAGACCAAGTTCCGTTCGGTTTGGCGGAATTCGAGTTGATAGATTTGAGTGGTATTACCCCTTTTTCGCTCTTGTTAAAGCTTGAGATAACCAAAAAAGGTCGAGGTGCCCAAAGCGAACTCAAAGTCACATCAAAGTAGGGCAACCAATTTCAGCCTATCAACAAGGAAATGAATGCGAATGTTGATCTTGGCACGCTTAGCACACGTTCCACCCAACCGCAATGGCCGGTCGTGTGGTACGCCCTGAGTCTTCGAAGGGCGTGAGGAACCTTCAAAAACCACTGGAAATGACCAATTTGGAAGAGTGGCAAGATTGAAATGAACAGTCGTGTTTGCATATTTGTGTA
>CAZPPD010001115.1:0-1881 GCA_964588185.1 uncultured Alcaligenaceae bacterium
AGGCGAACCTCTTGGATACGGACATCCTTGGGAAAGAATTTTGCGGCGAAGGAATTGAGATCCTCATCCGTGATTACCAATTTGAGATTCAAGATCTCCATATCATTGCTTCATGAATTCCCAGGTAAGTTTTCACTGGATGCGCCGAAATCACGGCGAACCTGGGCTTTGTTGGATAGCGGCTTTGCCGAAAAATCCCAATTTTTTCCTGTGACGAAGCCTAGGGGCTAACTTCACAGCGTAAAGATTCAATCAATTCAATTGGCATCGCTGTTCAAATACTCCTGCTGTGGTTCAGATGAGTACCTTTATGAGGATTTGGCCCTTGTGAAGTCAAGCCCCTGGTTTTCCGCCGTTGTCCAAGGGCGGTTCAATCGCCAGGTACCCGCGCAGCAAGATCAGAAACACGAACGTCCCCACAACCAGCCACACCCAGGACAAGAGACAGCCGCGAAACCAACTGGGTTGGAGTCCCGGATACAGGAACACTGTCAAGGGAGACGGAATCCGGCGTTTCCGGGGCCGGGGCGGTTTTTTTTCCGCAGGGCCGGGATCTTCATTGTAGCTTGTTTCCCGAATCGGCTCTGGTGAAGATTCCTCATCCTCAAACTGGAAGCGCTCAGCCAAGTTGGTGGAATTTTCCTCTTCCTCTTCCGAAGTCTCCTCCCGGAGAGCTTCTTCTTTGCCCTTTTCGCCAATGGGGGAATCCAGTTCGCTGATCATGCCGAAATCTTGGGTTTTCTTCCGCTTGGGCGGCAAGTAATTACTGACCAGCCAAGCCAACCGTCCCAGCAACCGAGCGTAGAGGATAAAACAACTCACCAGGATCAACGCTGCCGGAAAGGCCATTATCCACTCGGGCGATTGCATCCCCAACTTGATGGCATAGAAGCAGGCTAAGAAAAGAAGTCCGTTCAAGATCAGGAAAAACAACCAGGAAACCGCATGGTAGATCATGCCGCGGAAGATTTTCGGGTTAAACACCAAGAACATGGACTCGGATGCCAGCGAGGACAGCAGGGCAAAGGGAAAGAATAACCACAGCAGGAACAGGCCGACCGACAGGAACATTTCCAGATCCGGCTCCCCTTCCCCGCGAGTGAGATTCAACATCACCAAGACGGGTGCAATGCACACCAGCACGATATAGCCGGCCTGAAAGCCGCAGGCCAGCTTTTCGAGAAGGGAGGTCTCCGGCCAGTCGAGTTCTTTGTTACCCGCGGCGGTTTGTTCCAAGATGACATGCAGGCAATGCGAGCCATAGGCGATCAGAAACAAGGCGGAGAAGGCAACTCCCGGGAGTAACACGAGTATCTGGAGAATATAGTTGGCAGAATCCATAAGAGGGGGCTTTCAAGAGGTGTGATTCATGTCTTTCTCGATCCGCGACGCTTGGGTAAGGTCAAGGATTCAGCTTAAAGATCGCTTCCCGGGTCCCCTCTTCGGGCACTTCAAAAAACAGGTCGGTCTTGGAATTATAGCGCTCCGGGAGCATTGATTTTATCCCCGGCCCGGCATCGCTACGAGAGTTTTCCTCCTCCATAATGGTGATACGCACACGATGTTTGCCGATCCAGGCCCCGGGAGTGTCATCGGTTTCCAACTTCAAGGTATAGCGGCCATCCTTATCGGTCTTTCCATACGACCCGGGCCCGGGATTAGGATTTTCCTCGGTAGCCACGGGCTGAAAGGAAACATGGGCCCCTTCCAACGGCTGGTTTTCCCAAAACACCTGTCCGGAAACCGGGACAATGGTTTTACTGCTGCAGCCGAGGACTGCGACGGAGAAATAATCCGACAAGAGACCAATTCGCATGGATATTCCTTCAGTGAAGTGATGTTTTTGGTTGATTAGAGTTGTGATTTTATTGGATTGGGATG
>CAZPPD010001116.1:0-1881 GCA_964588185.1 uncultured Alcaligenaceae bacterium
CGTTCCCGGCTGCGCGACAAAGAGGGAAATTCACTGGATAAAATGTTTGGTGTTACCTTCGTCGGGCCCAACAAGAAATATCAACCCGGCAAGATGTCTGCCCTGGAGAAGAAAAAGCTCCCCAAGAATGCCGTCTCCATCCTGCAACAACTCTGCCTGTGGTTCCCCGCCGACCCGCAACACCTATGGCAACACGCCGAGGTTGCCAACGCCCACGGCGAGATCCGAGTAGCGGCAAATATGATGGATGGTTGCGTCATTCAATTTGGTTTGCAATCCCCGCAACTGCGGCGTCACCGCCAAATTCTGCGAGCCGCCGTGGATGCCATGCCGAAACCTAGTATTTCGGGTAAGGAAGAACACAAGCGACATGTGGGGGGTCTGGTGGCAAAGTCCAAACGGCCGCTGCTGACCAAGATTGATCCGTCCACGCTTCCTGCCATTGATCCCAACGGAATCAACAAGTTGCCATGGGCGGTTGTGAATGAAACGGAGATTGACCGGAAATTCCGGCCTACATTTCCCGAGTATTTGAAGAAGCTTAGTGGAAAGAAGGTAGAACTTTACGGCTTCATGCAACCATTTTCGGATGACTTGGACGTGGTCAATTTTATGTTTATTGAATACCCGGTCGGATGTTGGTACTGCGAGATGCCCGAGATAACCGGGATTATCTTGGTGGAATTGCCACCGGGTAAGACTGCCGCATTCAACCGGGGAGTGGTCCGAGTATCCGGCCGGTTATCGCTGAACTATTCGGACCCGGAGGAATTTCTTTACATCATCCGGAATGCGAAGGTGGGACAAATAGATTGACAAGAACAAGCGAAAAAGAAGAAGGGCCGTTCCGGCAAAGGGTACCTGACCTTTGCCTTTTCGGCTCGGGACATTGAATCACCGCAACAGCGTCATGGGTTCTACTTGCCCAAGTGAATGAAGGGTTGTCAGGCCTGCGATAATGGCCACGGTCCAGGTAATCACCATGCCGCCTGCCAGCAGCCACCAAGGCATTAAAATCGGGACATGTAAATAACTGCCGACATGCAGAAGCAGATAAATGGTTGGAACGGCAAGCACAATTCCACTTAACCCCACTAGGAACGCCAACGACGTGATGTTTGCTGCTACGCGCCAGCGGGGAATTCCCATTGCCCGCAGAACGGCGAGTTCCCGCAGCATGGCAATCGTCGCAGAGTATAAACTTTGGCGGGTAACAACGGCTCCAACCAACAAACCCAAGGCGGCGGCAAATCCCATGGCAATTCCGGCTTTGGTTTTCGTCAGCCAATGCCAGCGAGAACGCAAAGAGAATTCCGACTGGGTTAAGACAGACATGTTCGGATATTTTTGCAGGCGATTCACGACCGCTTTCACCTCCTCCTTAGTCCGGCACGTTCCCAGCACGTAAGTCCCCTGATCGCGTTTCAGCCGCAACAATTTCCGGGCGGTGTGAATGGAGCAAAATACATAGGGTCCTTGCAAACCGCTTAATCCCTCGATTAATCCCACAACGCGGACCCGTTTCTTGTTGATCTCCGCTTTTTCGCCAACGCCTTTTATTCCCAATCGCCCCAGTTCGGATTTATCCACGACGATGGCCATCGGCTCGGTAAGCTGGCTGCGTAATTCCGGGGTTAATTGCGAAACGGCTCCAATAGAATCATCCGTGAGGCGGGAACCAACCAAAATCACCAACTCGCTCGCTCCATCCGGTTGTGTCCAGTAAGAAAAGCCAAGGACGTAGATTTCAGCAGTTTCAACTTCCGGGTGATTGGCAAGCCGGCAAAGATAAGAATCGGGAATGGGTCGGCCAATATCCACACTGACAATGTCCGGTCCCCCTACCCAAATGTCGGCTTTGGCATGATCCACTGGAATGGA
>CAZPPD010001117.1:0-349 GCA_964588185.1 uncultured Alcaligenaceae bacterium
CAGGTATAACTTTTGCCCCAGCCAGGGAACCCCCGGAAGATACAAGAACGGAGCGATTAACCAGCAAGCCGGCAGCCGCCAAGACAACCAACGGAACGCCGCAAAGCCGTGGAGGACCTTCTGGTTTTTTGGAGTGAGCAGATGCATTTCTTCCAATAATCGTTCCGGGCTGACATCTACTTGCAAATCGGCCAATACTTGCGACTCGCGCGCATTGGCAAATTCGCAGACCTTAAGCCAATCGAGTCGTTTTAACCCGGCGACCGACTTCAAGCATAAGGGGCATTGCCCGTCATAAAGAATCTTTGCTTTTCGATTGCTCGTTGCAGTGGCAAAAGCGAAGTTTCCT
>CAZPPD010001117.1:359-1876 GCA_964588185.1 uncultured Alcaligenaceae bacterium
TGTCAGTAGTTCCATCTCAATGGCATTCGATTGATTACGGGGTCCAATCCAAATCCGAAGTTATTTCCAAGCAGAATTCCGCCAGCAATTTGGCAGCATTTTCCAGATCGGAGAGGCTAATTACTTCGACCGGCGAATGCATGTAGCGATTGGGAATGCCAACCAATCCGGTGGCCACTCCATCCCGGCTGAGTTGCATGGCATTGGCGTCTGTGCCTGTAGCCCGGGGAGCACCGCGGACTTGGATGGGAATGTCTTTATTGGTTGCGGTTTCTTCCAGGTAGTGAAGAACCCGGGGATTAATATTTGCCCCGCGGAAAGCGACCGGCCCTTTGCCCACTTTTATCTCCCCAACCTGCTTTTTATCATTCCCCGGAGTATCCGAAGCATGGCAAACATCTACTGCAATGCCAATCGTCGGGTGAATGCCATATGCACTCGTGGCGGCACCCCGCAGTCCAATTTCTTCCTGGACAGTAGAAACACTGAAAACCGCAGCTTGCAAATCCTTGCCTTCCAATAGCCGCAGGGCTTCCATCACAGTCCAAACTCCGACTTTGTCGTCCATTGCCGGGGAGGTCATCAACCCATTGCGAAGGTCACGGCTTCCTAAGGCAATGGTTACCGGGTCACCATGTTTCACCAGATTCTCGGCATCTTTACGGTCTTTGGCTCCAATGTCGACCCACACGTCCGTAAACTGCGGAACCTTGTTGCGTTCTTCTCCGGTCAGCAAATGAGGGGCTTTGCGAGAAAGGACACCGGCAACCGGCCCGTCCTTGGTCCAGACTGTCAAATGTTGGCCCAAGAGGATCTGCATATCCCAACCGCCGATTGGTTGGACATACAAATAACCATGGTCATCGATATGCTGGACCATCAAACCGATCTGATCGCAATGGCCGGCCAACATGATTCGTGGTTGGCCTTCAGGATTGCGGACGGCGATTACATTGCCGTGGCGATCAGTGCGCAGATCATCGGCGTAAGGTTTGGCCCAATCCCGAACCACATCTTGAATGGGCCGTTCAAAGCCGCTGGGACTGGGTGTGTTTAGGAGATTTTTAAGGAACTGCAGGGAATTATCGTGCATGTAAGTAGTTGTTCCTTGCATGGGAATTTAAAGTCAGAAAAGAGTTTGTTGTTTGGCATATCCACAAATCTACAGAATCAGTGTACCACAATTCGGCAACATGGGATTGGCGAGGACGCCAACGCGGCGTACCCATTGGAAGACTAGTGCCGCCGGATTACTTTTGCGGGCCTTTCCAAGGACCCGCGTTAACGGCAAACTCAAGCCTGCCGTTCGACATTCGCACTGTTTGCTCGCCAATCTGCACCCGGTTGCCATCCACCCGAATCTCCTGGATTTGGTCCTTGGTCAAAAACTTGAAGTAAAAGGTGGTATTCCCGGCTTTTATTTTCGTGCCGCCTTTCGGGGATGCTTTCCCCGTAACCACAATCATACCGGGAGCACCACTGGCACCGGAGAAATCGATTCCAACCCATCGTCCTTC
>CAZPPD010001118.1:0-1876 GCA_964588185.1 uncultured Alcaligenaceae bacterium
AGGCCACTGGCTTTATCGCCAAGCGCCGGCACCTTTCAAAACCATGATGAACAACCTGAAATGGCGCTGCAGCCATGACCCTTGCTGCGATCCTTGCCCACCGCCGCCGGCTACGCGTTGCGTCAAGCGCTGGTGCTCCAACTGGGTAACGGTTTGCTGCCCGGTTACTGTTTGCAAAAGGGTTTGTGAAATGCGTCCTTGCACCGTCAAGTGCTTCACCTACAAGTGTGTTTCACGGCAAGTGACCAGCAAGGTATGCACTTATGTTTGCGAAAAGCAAACTCGCCAAGAAACCTACACCTGCAACGTAATGAAAAAGGTTCCTTACCAATGCAAGCGAACCGTTGTTTCTTGCGTGCCGGTTGAAGAATGGGTTACTTGCACTCGCATGGTTCGCCGCACGGTTTGCCGTCCGGCTCCCGTTAGCGATTGCTGCGATCCTTGCAACACTTGCTGCGAGCGACCTCGTCGCCGTCTCTTCAGCGGCTTGTTCCGCCGAGGTGGTGGTGACTGCTGTGGTACCGCTGTTGAATGTGGCGGCGGCTGCTGTGGTGGTGGAGGTTGCCACTAAGACCGGTTTCTCCCCTGTTCAACCGGTTTGGGTTCTGGTAGGAGCCAAGCCGGTTAAAGCCAAGGCACTCCACCCGAGAGAAGTGGGGTGCCTTTTTTCATTCCTTTCAAAGGGAACATCAACTCATTCTTAAAGTTGAGATTCTCCACTCTAGTTCTCCCATTGACATTAACCAACCCGACGGTTAATTTTCTCCGCCCAATCCAACACAAAACACGACCGTGAAATAAAACAAAGAGCAGGGACGAAAATGTGTAAACTTGGGCGTGCTCTTCTTGTGTGTTCATTAACTTTTTTCCTTGCCGATATGGGGAAAGCTCAACATTCGCTCCCTGCCGATCCGCAAACAGCGGTTCAATCAACCGATATTGATTCCGGTGAGAATCTTGAAGCATTTCCCATCTCAGAACCATTTGTTTCAGACATTAAAGAACCAACAAGCGATGAGGCAAACACTTCTCCTTTGCAAATGATCAAGCCTAGAGAACAGGATGCCATCCGCCGATTCAAAAAAGGGTTTTTCCAAAGGTGGCAACTTTCCGGAGGATGGATAGCCAAGCGAGGCAATTCCGATTTGGGACAAAGCTTTTGGAGGACTTCCGTTTCTGTCGCTCTGCCTCTAGGAAGTTTCCGAAATCTACTCCTAATTACTCCCAGCTTTCAGGTCGATTACCTGGACGGCCCAACTGCCATTGATGTGCCGCCTCAGCTCTACGCTACGGGAGTGGATTTCATGTGGCGCGGGAAACTTAACGACCGATGGGGGGCAATGGTTGGGGTTCGGCCTTCGGTGAACAGTGATTTTGAAGCCGATGAAGATACGATCCGAGTCATGGGCCGCGCCTTGCTCACTTGGGAATGCCTGCCGAAAAATCTCACCCTCATTTTTGGTGTTGTGGTATTAAACCGAAATGATATTCCGGTTCTTCCCGGGGTAGGATTGATTTGGACCCCTGATCCGGATCTTCGGATTGACTTGGTTTTTCCACGGCCCAAAATTGCTTACCGCATTGGATTTGTACCCTCAAAGTATGAACACTGGGTTTACTTTTCCGGAAGTCTTGGCGGGAGAACCTGGGCGGAGCGAAGCACGGCGGCCTAGTCGCCGCTCTCGGCGCTGGCGGTTTGCGTCGAACACCGCGCCCGCTCGGTGTAAATGTCTGTGGAGTCGATCAAAATCCCGGACTCCGACAGCATGTTCCGGCCGACGAGCAGCGGGTAATTGAACCGCGATCGATCCGCGAGATTAACATCGCCTTCCACGACCACCCCGGCCAGACAGAATTCGAGATGAACGAGCGGACG
>CAZPPD010001119.1:0-1875 GCA_964588185.1 uncultured Alcaligenaceae bacterium
GCCAATGCCAAAGGATCTTTTCAATGGCACTGTTTCGTTCCGCCAACGAAGGCCATTCCAACTTGGGGACCAATTTCTGCAGTTCCGCTTGTCTTTCCTGGTTGGGAATGAATTGCCGAAGATATTTGGTCAAGGAATCGGAATCCGCAGCAATGCCTTTGTTCTTGAGAAATTCGACCTCGGGAAGATCTTGTGCCAGGGCCGGCAGTTTGGGTAGGAAAATCCAAATGATCCCTAAAACAAGAGGCCAAGTGAACCGCTGGCGGGTGAAAAACATGGATGGAATCTCCCAGGTGCCAATCTCAAGAAGCAAATAGCAATCTTTAGAATAAACGGAAAACAGGCAGATTACTAACCGAATCTCATCGTGGAGTTACACCAACAAGAGTCTTGACAGGAATAATCCATAAATCTGAAATGCAGCTGAGATGAATCATTGAACGATGAAATGCGTTTTGGACCAGGAAATTTGTATCTGGGCTAGGCAGATGAATATAATTGCAGTACTGTAGGAAAAATTCCATTTACATGAATTTTTTCCTAATCCCAACAATTTGAACACGGGATAACGCCAACCCTCCCGTTTATTTTTAACTCAGAAGTGGTTGGTCTCCCAATAAAGGAGGTGAATGAATGGCCAAAGAAGAACAATATCTCATGCAGGGAAAGGTGGTCAAGGCCCTCGCCAATACACAATTTCAGGTCAAGCTAGATACCGGCCATGAAATTGTCTGCCACATTGCCGGCAAAATGCGAAAGCACTTCATCCGAATTCTTCCTGGTGATATCGTAACCGTGGCAATTTCCCCCTATGACATTACTAAAGGAAGAATAACCTACCGTGGCCCTCTTCGCCAGCAACCGCAGGAAGGCGAAGAAGCTTAGATAATCCAGTCAAACCAATTCGATTTAGCCCTTAAACCAACTTAAGGCTACCTTTCCATAGCAAGCTTTTTCATCGCTACCCGTCTGTCAATTGCAATACGCTCCATAAACTGGGATCCTCCCAGTACGGAAACTCCGGCCCCAAGCCAAGCAGTTGTTCTCCCAGTTCCAGATCCCGGACGGCGAAGAAAAAACCCAATTGCCGGTTTTGTTCGGGGTCATAGCCGTTGAGGACTTGGGCAGAGAAAAAGGCCTCCACAATATAGCCCTCCTTGGTGACTTTTCCCCGAAAGGGAATGGTGCCCGTTTGAACCAGTGGGGCATCATGCAATGCCCGATGAATTTTACTTTGCGCTAGGAATGGTTCATCATGATTTCCGCCTCCGCCGGTAGGCAAGAGATGGAATTGATGGCAATAGCGGCTGGCCCGGTGGCTGGTGCGAGAATCCCTTGTATCAATCCACAGGGATACGCCGTCGGATCCTTTCACTCGGGCTGCATCCCCTTGCGGCAATTGCTCTTTGCCGGAGACCTGGAATTGGAATCCCAAACCAAGCTCATTCCATGCTGCTTTTACCTTGGTAAAAGATATTTTTCCATCCATGGCGGAGAAATCTTCCAGCCGGTGAGACTCCGGGAGATCCAATAACAGATCACCCTTTTTCCTTGGAATCGCTTTTAGATACTTGCACAAGTAACGGACGCGGACGAGAAAACTGGGGGGCACAAAAGTCATGGAAGCATCCTGGATTGTAGCTGAATATGTCAGTACTCAGGTCATACTCACCGCGGCTGAATCCTGATGAGTCCAGATACAATATCCGGGGCTGAATTCTGGCGAATCCAGCTCCCAGAAAACTAATTCAACAAGCTTCGTTCCAACACTTCTTTCGCCCGGTCAAATTCCGGCAGCCTAGTGATTTCCGGTGAGCCGGATTGCAGGCAATCCCGCAGTTTGTCCAGAGTGTTCCGAGCCATATGCGGGCACTT
>CAZPPD010001120.1:0-1872 GCA_964588185.1 uncultured Alcaligenaceae bacterium
TGAATTAACCGAACAGCTTCCAACCGGACAGAAGGATCTTCTTCCTTGGAAAGAACAGCTAGACAGGTGTTAAACCAGTCCCGAATGTTCTCGGGGTCATCATAATCCAACCCACGAATCCATAGCAGGGCAAGGCGTTCGCGAGAAGAGGGTGGAATGGACGATTTTCGCATGAGGTACAAGAAATTCTCCTGACCCCGACCTTGGGCTGTAAGCAGAGCCGCAGAACGAACCCGTCGGTCTTTACTGTTGAGTCCCGACCTCCAACTAGGAATGAGTTTGCCGGAAGGAAGTGAGGTCGGGAGGGCTTGTAATGCCTCCCATGCTGCGCGAGCTGTTCTTGGATCCGAAGCTTTCGTTCCAGAAACAAATATTTGGCGAGCCGCTAGCGAATTGTTGGTGCGGGACAGGGACCAAATCACTCGTGCTGTTAACTCCGGGTTCTTGCCTTCGCAAACGGCCTTTGCCAATTCAATCGGAACTCCCTCATACACCTCGGTAAGAATTTCAACCGCACGCAATCGTTCCATCAAAGAGAGCCGTTTATCCTCAACCGACTTTAGGAAAGGTCCCTTGCCCAGTTGTTTTGCTAACGGCAGCCAATGAGCGCGCGACCAACTGCTCAAGGGCTGGGGGGCAGTCAATACTTTCCGCAAAGGATCGCTTTTACCCGAAGACGGAGATTTGCCCTTATAGTGAACTCGGAAAACACTTCCCCGTGTGCCTCGCCCACCGTTGGGGCAAAGCCAACATCGCCGGTTGGCTGCATGAAGATTTCTTTCTTGCTTCAGTAGGTCGAGCCGCTTCGTACCAGCGGAAAGAAATAGACCCGGCCAAAAGTCCAACACAAACTGAACACCCCATTTCGGTATCTTTGCGGAAAGGTCTGATGACGGTAGACTGTCACTCCCGTCGGAGAACCCCGGCCGATTTCCAGTAGCCTCTGGACATTGTCCGGCCAGGATTGCGGCCGCGACCAGCTTCTTCGCCAGCCTGGAAGAATCCAGCCGTGGTGTCTTCCTTGGGCGATGTCAAACAATCGATTGGGTGTGTAGTAGGGCATTTGATGTACCCGTTCGCCGTCCGCATCTACCGTGAACATGTGGCCGAAGGGGTTGAAATCCATGTCGTAGGGATTCCGAAACCCATGCGCTACCACTTCATGCTTCGAACCATCGGGTGACAAACGCACCACCACACCGGAGTTGACTTCTTTGACCGGAGAGGACGGCAGGTTGATCTGTTTCTCGCTGATGCCGGCATCATTGCCTGTGATCAAGTAAAACCAGCCATCCGGTCCCTGAATAATCCCGTTGGCAGCATGGTCGCCATCATGAGTCGTTGGAATCCACACCGGGGAAACTTTATCGCATTTGCCATCGCCGTTGGTGTCATACAAGCGGCGAACACCGTTGTCGCCATCGCAGATCAAATCGTTACCGTCAAAACACATGCCATGGGCCCCACTTTTCGGGAAGTCCGCGAAGGTGGTTGCCTTGTCTGCTCTCCCATTCTTATCCGTGTCGTGTAGGATTTTGATGTAACCCTTCCCTGCAACGACAACTCGGCCATGGGAATCGATAGTCATGCTGAAGATGTCTGTCGCCAGGGAATCGTCGGCATATTGAGTCACCTCAAAACCCGGGGGGACTTCAAAGGCAAGGACTTTGATTGGTTCCTTTTTCTGTTCTTGAAATGAGTTGGCGGGAACAAAGTAGAGGAAGAAAATTCCAACCAGGAAGGGGAGCATTAGGATTAAACGCATCTTGACAGAATTAGGCTTTCGATTTTTGGAACGAATGGAAATAGGGTAAAGTTTGTAATTTTCTTCGCGGTGCTAGTGAAATGAATAATTAGCCGAAATATAATACA
>CAZPPD010001121.1:0-1871 GCA_964588185.1 uncultured Alcaligenaceae bacterium
TCCAGATCAATTTTGGGCCTATTGAATCAAACCCTTTGGTAAAACTTCGCTGATGACTTTCCGTGGAACTCGAGCTTTCACGGCGAAAACTGACTTCCGTGCCGAATCGTATGGGCTTGAATTGCTTGAAGCCCATGGCAAGAAGTCGCTTCCCAATCCGGTCCTTAATTTTGGCAGGGTTGCCGGCAACCAAACCGGATGTGACCCGCCAGAAAAGAGCTGGGTGGCCGTTCCCATGGGTAAACCCATTGATAATCTTCATAGCGACTACTTTTTCGCCCGCGAACATCTTTGAAAATGCGGCTGGTAACGGCATGTTTTTCGGCGTCATTGATTTTGCAAGATCCGGGTCTTGACGAATTTCAGCCTGTTTCAGCAAATCTTTGAGAATGGCCGCTGTTGTTGGGGGCTGGTTTGAAACGGGGTCACTTCCACATCCCCAAGCACATATCGCGGACAGAAACAGGATGAGTAAGAATACACAACGCATGGGAATCTCTAACTTTTAATTGTGAGGAATAATTGAATTACCTTTTGAAATCTTCTCAAACCAGGGAGCAAAATCAAGTTTATTTGAACAGCTCGGCCAGCTAAATTGATTAACTGCAGAATCAACATTGTCGAAGGCAGGCCTACAAGTGGAGATTTCGCCAATGAATGAACAAACCAAGTCTACCAGTCCATTTGCAATCCTCGGCCTGTTTATCAGCTTACTTTGGTATGTCTCATTTATAGCTATTCTTCTTTTTGTCGTTACCTACAAACCGAGCGGGCAAGAAGGCTTGGCTTTAGCTGTTTTTGTTGGGGCGGTCTGTATGTTTGGTTGGATTCCTTTCTGTTTCGCCGCAATGGTGTTCAACATCGTTGCCCTTTACCGAATCAATAAATCGGAAGGCCGGTTATCGGGAAAGAAAATTGCGATTGCCAGTATCCTTTTGAGTATTATGAGCTGTTCAATCAGTTTCAGTGTTTTATTTCTACTGTTTTATTGATGCCCTTATTTCTCATTGTCTGTCTTGGGAGGTAAGTCATGACTTAATTTATCCCAACGGTAGTTCCCACTTTCTTGGCAGCTCGCGGGGATAAATCACCTTTGGCTGTTGGATCTCTCGGACACTTTGATTTAAGACGCCGCAAAAGAAGTAGGGAACGAGTCTTGTTATTACTTGCGACCGGCATCACGCTGATAATGGCCGGTCTTTAAGAGCGAGTAGTCCATTTCAACGGTGAGCATTGTTCGGAGTGCTTTGATACTCATCTTTATCCACAGGAGTGCGGACATGAACGACGAATATCCGCGGGACATGGTTGGCTATGGGGACCAACCGCCCGACCCCAAGTGGCCGGGCGGGGCTCGACTCGCTGTCAGCTTTGTGCTGAACTATGAGGAGGGTGCAGAGATGAGTGTCCTCCACGGCGACCCGGTGTCCGAGGCCTACCTTCAGGAGATTGTAGGTGCCCCGCCCAAGCGGAATGCCCGCGATTTGAATGTCGAGTCCATGTATGAGTATGGCAGCCGGGCGGGGTTCTGGCGGATTCGCCGACTTTTTATGGCCAGGGGATTACCGCTTACGGTGTACGCTGCCGGCATGGCGCTGGAGCGGAACCCGGCAGCAGGACCGGCTATGCTCGAAGCGGGGTGGGAAGTTGCCAGCCACGGGTATAGATGGTTCGACTACGCCGCCGTCAGCGAAGACCGGGAGCGGGAGGATTTGGCCAGAACCATTGAGGTTCACCAACGTTTGTTAGGAGAGCGGCCGGTAGGTTGGTACTGCGGGCGGAGGTCGGAGCGGACCAGGCGATTGGTGGCCGAAGAGGGCGGCTTCCTGTACGACAGCGACTCCTACGCGGACGACTTGCCGTACTGGGAA
>CAZPPD010001122.1:0-1867 GCA_964588185.1 uncultured Alcaligenaceae bacterium
CTTCCTCTAGGTCGATGTGGTCTACGAGTTCCTTGATATAGCCGAGAACCACGGTCGGCTTGCCGGTGTGAAAAGCATCGGGATCTTCAGTGATTTGATTCAAGGTGGTAATCGTTACCTCTTTGCCTCGGCTTTCAAACCCGCGTTTAAGTGCTTCCACATAAAGGATTTTCTCGTGCATCAATTTATTGAGACGCGGATTGGCATCGGACTCTTTTCCCGAGATGGCAATCAACACCACCGCTTCCGGATCCTGTAAGTTCTCGCCCATTTCCTGGAGACTTTCCAACACAGTTGCGACCGCTTCGTTCGGCAGATTGGTCAGACCCCCGATGCCTGTGCCGTTGATTTCCAATAGGTGGAATTGTTTGTCCTGGTTACCATTCGCCACCAAAATATCCAAAGGAGCAACACAAAAGAGGTCTTGTTGATCGGCATTGGATAAGGTCACCGAGCTAAAAGCTTGAATAGTATTGAGGATGGACGGGTCTTGGGCGCTGCGGATTTGCGAGCGATTTTCCAGCCGGTGACCTAGCTTGGGAGAGGTTCCGATGTTTGTTTCCAGGGAAACCTCCAAGGGATTTCCTTTGCCGGTTTGCCTCCTTGGCATTTCGTTGGAAGCTGAGGTTCGCTTCCAGCTTCGGTGAGAATTGTTTTGTTTGGGTTTTTGGGAATTTGCCGGATCGGTGAATAGTGATAAGCGCATAAGTTCTGCCATGTGATAAAAGTGAATGATCGATGAATGAGAACAAGAACAATAATTAGAGTCCACGATCAATTGCGAACGGATGGGAGCCTGATCGTGAATTGGTTATCGGGTTGCGACCAAGACAATGGACGCAGAGTTACCACTGCCGTTATTCGGCATTACAGAAAAGTGTTCATGATTTTTTGAGCGAGCAAAGGTTTTAAGTACTTGGCGACAAAGCCATGAAAAGAATAACGAACCGTTTTAGAGAGGTTGGGATACTTCCCAGAGTTACCATCTTTGTTCAGAATTGTAACTCGGCAAGATAACAAGAATCTTCTTAAATAAACCGGACCACATTTTCGGTTCGTCGAATTAGCCAAGGTTCAAACGAGAATAAACCGATTATTTTCTCCTTGTTTCCTAAATCAAAGGACGGGCTGGGAAGCGAAATTGAGAACCAAGAACTGATTTAGTAAATCGCAATTGGCGAGCCAATTTTGGCCTGTGGGTCTGCTCATACAAAATATTTGCAGGAATGCCAATCCAATTTCTGGGAATACTTTTTTTGAACATTTCCCTTTCAACTTGTGGGTTTTGTTTACAAATTTGCATTCTGGTTGTCTGAAATCCGAAATTCGACACAATTCGAATACCAAAATGAAAACGATCGAAACAATACCTGTTTGAGATGGGTGTCTCACTGAATTTTGGGTTTATTATCCACCTAAAGGTCTGAAGCATGCTCGCCTATATTCTCAAAGTAAATAGCTTTCAGGCAAAACCGTGGAAGATTCAGGATGGTAGGGACGAGCATGGCAACTAAAATATCTGAAGAATCCCAAAATCCAGTGGACACCCGTTTGGGATTTTCAAAATGGATGGGGGGAAGAAGGAACCCAACCCTGCTGTTACGAAACTTTGTGAGTCTCTTGGATGCCTGCAAGAAATCATCGAACACGCTGGGAAATATCAACCTCCGATACAGAAGCGGAAAAACTCCGATTCTCAAACTGATTAGGTTAGGTTGTTTTGCAATGATTTTAGCGAAATAGGTAGCTGCCCAATTCCGCCAAATTGACGCCTAGATACTTTCCTCAACATTTCGGCGAAGATTGAGGGCCATTCGCAAGCAGGACCAATAGTTACGGATCTTTTCCGTGATGAATCAAGGCGAGC
>CAZPPD010001123.1:0-1860 GCA_964588185.1 uncultured Alcaligenaceae bacterium
GAAAGGAAAAAAGCCGGCCACTTCCTGATCGGCTTCCAGAATCGCGATCTCAACATCGGAGCATTTTTTACTTACTGCAAGAGTATATTCCGGACAAAAGAAGGGACTGTCAAAAGTCGGGTTGCCTTGTTGCATTACGGACCATTGGCGGAGATTTTCTTTGGACAGTTCATTAGGAGAAATTAAGTGAGTTTTCATTAATCCGCTTGTGATTAGCCAAAAACTTAAAAGCCACTCCGGAGCTTTCTTTTGCCGGCAAGGGGAGATTAAGAAAGATCTAACAATGGTTTCAGATCTTGTTTCCGCCGGAGGCAGAGCCGGCGCGTAAATTGTCCGAAAATCTTATTCCAATATAGCGCTAAGGTCGGTGCCGGGTCTTCACTGGACCACGTCACATGAAAATCTGCGCGAAAGTTGGTCGATAATATTTTTCCCAGCCATTGGATGGCTTGGGGATAAGAAATACGTCCCTCCTTCAGTGAATCTTTTAAACCGCGAATATCCCCCCACAACCAGGAAAACCGCTTTCCAATTGGGTAGGAGTCAAGGCAGTCCGAAAAATTGGAATTCCCCCTGGCAAGTTCCATCTGCATGCGGGGAAGATCCAAACCCAAGTTCATGGCAACGGCAAAATTGGCTCCCAATCTGGCATTCATCTCCAGGAAATGGATCTTTCCGGAAGCATCATCCCGTAAGAATTGAATACAGCCGGCTCCGGAATAATCCAAGCGGCGAATAAGCTTTTGGCATATTTTCCGGAAATCCGGATTTAAAGGAACGGAGATCCCTTCCACCGCCAACCCGGTATCATCCACTCGATCCGTTCGTAAAATCTTAAACTGAACACTGCGAATCAGTTCGCCTTGATTGGCGAAAAAGTAAACATTATGCCGTTTTCCGGTGATATATTTTTCGATGACGACGGAATCGCTTTCGTTCCAATCGGCAAATCCTTGCTGTAATTCATTGTCATTCTGACATATATAAGCTTTTCGATTTTGTATCGATCTTCCTTCTATGCACGGTTTGATAATAAGCGGAAAACCTATATAGTTTGCTTTTCGGAATATATCTGTTTTGTTATATGCCAATTGAGATTCGGCATTGGGTAAATTCAATTCTCGAACCAAATCATTAGTGCGGTACTTATCCAAACAGGTTTCAATTGCATTTGGGTTTGGCATGGCTACCCGGAAGCCATCGGGGACAGATTGCCAATTTCGGGAAAAAAAGGTTAGTTCGTCATTAGATACAGGATAAATATAAACGGGATTCGTCGCTCCAGCGGTGGGGAAACTTCCCTGCAAGATCCGAATAAATTCACCCGGTTGTTTGTTATTGAGGGGAGAAAAATCTATTATTTGGGAAACAAACCGTGACCGTTCCGTGATCGAGCTGTTTCCAAATCGTCCCAGAATTACCTTATATCCGGCTTTTCCCAAGGAGCGGATTACTCCTAAGGATTGCCGGCGGTGAATTCCGAGAACGAGAACAGGCAACTTCATATAAGATAAAAATTCGTGTCAGTTTGTTGCCTGGGGAGTAAGCAATAAAATTTGGGGATAAGTATACTATATTAATATCGCTGAAAGAGCAATAAAGAATTGGCGTGTTTCACCTAATGGTCTAAAACATGCTCGCCAGATTCCCAAAGTACTTAATTCAATATTTGAAGAATCCAAAATCCAGTGAGACACCCGTTTCACTGAATTTTGGTTTTATTGCCTACCTGTTGATCTAAAGCATGCGTGCCTTGATTCTCAAAGTACTTAGTTTTCAGTAGCAGGGCCACAAAATAGTCGTCATCACCCTCAGCCAACCTACCAACCTCCCGAGAGAGTGTGATCTTATGTATACTAG
>CAZPPD010001124.1:0-1854 GCA_964588185.1 uncultured Alcaligenaceae bacterium
GGTACATGCCGGTACTACTACTTCGAAAAGGCTTGCCGCTGGGGGATTCGATATTGGTCACATGGAAAATGCCCCGTTGGAAATAGAGGTCTCCCCTTGGTCCCAAGATAAAGGAATTGGCCGTGTGATGCGTGTCGGCGGAGTCAATGCCATGAAGGACTCGGATGCGGACATCCGCTTTGTCGTCGCCATCGGTATCCTTCAAGAACATGATGTCCGGAGCTTGAGCAACCAGCACCCCCCCATTCCAGAATTCAAAGCCGGTAGGGTTGTGCAATTTGTCGGCAAAAACAATGCAGCGATCGGCCTTACCGTCGCCATCGTCGTCGGGCAGGATGAGCAACTTGTCGTTTAATTCCTTCTTCGGATTCCAATGGGGATAGGTCGGCCAGGCAGCTACCCACAGACGCCCATCGGTGTCGAAAGACATTTGCACCGGATTGATAAGCTCGGGAAATTCTTCCTCGGAAGCAAATAAGTTGACACTCATTCCCTTGGCAACCTTCATTTTCTTGATTGCTTCCTCGCCGCCGAGAAAATGATATTTCCCGCCGGGAGCTTTTCCCGGACGATTGGTTTTGGGGGTTAAGGATGGCGGAGCATTGGAATCGTCTACATTGAGATCCCCGCCTTGAGCAATGGCCCAAATGCGTTTGTCGCGGTTGGCAGTCATTACGTCGAGGATTTGCATCTCTCGTTGCATAACATCAAAATTATTCAGCCCATCCGGTCCTTTTCCGGCACGCGAGCGGCCACCATAAATGTTGTACCCATCCGTAGCACGGTACCGGTTGAACCAATGCAAGTTGCGATCCAAAATTGCTTGGCGGATCTTTTCGAGTTGCGAGCCGGTTGCTTTGGTGGGAGTTTTAAAAAGGGCCTCATCAATTGCTTTGCCAAGTTGCAGATTCCCTTCCTCGGAAAGGTGAATGCCGTTGATGGTTAGGGGCACGCTTGATTCGGCATATAACTTCTTCGAAGCGGAGAAGAGGTCAACAAAAACCACATTCTTGGCCTTGGCAACCTCAGCCATGGCCTGGGTGTACATGGCTAGGCGTTTGTTGTTTTCCTTGCCGTCGGGAAGGTGGGGGCTGTTGAGATTTTCATGAGCAATAGGAGAAAACAACACCAGTCGAGGAGCAGATTTGCCGTTGTATTTTTGCGACCGCGTATGGTCGATAAACTTTTCCAGATCCTGCCGAAACCTGCCAAGTCCCGCTTCTCCGGCAAAGGATTCGTTATAGCCGAAAAAGGCGAAAATTACATCCGCCTTGGAGTGGCTCAGGTGTGAGTCGGGACTGCCGAAATTATTCGAGCGCGGACGGACGGTCACCTCATCGGCGGAGAAACCAAGATTTCGAACTGCCAACTGGTGTTTCGGGAAACGCTGCTGAATGAAGGTTTCCAACCAACCGTGGTGTTGCATGCGTTCGGCCAAGGTGTTGCCGATATAGCATATTCGATCGCCTTTTTTCAGTTGTAGTTTTTCCTGTGCCTGGCTACCCGAGCAAAAGAAGAATGTAAGAACCGGAAGAATCGCAAGTACTTTGGTTATTCGAGGCATTAAAGGCCCTTTCCCTTAAAACAAATGGATTGGTCTGGCCACATCTGAAGTTCAGGTGGTAAATACCAACCCAATGGAAATCATAATTTAGTGATAAGTGGTTAATAGTAGTCCAGCAATTTGGCGGGATCAAAGGTTTTTCTCGATTGAAACCAGATTAATTACTTTTGATTTGAAGAATGAACCCGGTAGTGAAGAATCCCATTCCGCAAATTCTTGAACTGGCGAGTGTTCACTTCCAAAGCAACTTGGGTCTTCGGTGTCCACTGGATTTCAAACTGTCCTTCGCC
>CAZPPD010001125.1:0-1853 GCA_964588185.1 uncultured Alcaligenaceae bacterium
GTTGTGCCTGAATTTAGAGCGGGTTGGTGGAAGGTTCCGGCAACGGTTCCGGAGACTGGCCAAAGTTGGGGGGCGTGGTTTCCCCTACTGTTGGCAGTCCTCCGATGTTTGCCCGAGTTCCATCATCCTCGACAGGGGAACTGACGTTGGACATCTCGCGATTGCCGGCAATGTCCGTGGCCAAAGCCAAGAATTCATAGGTATGACCGGCTTCCCCGACATAAATCAACTCTCCCGAAGCTTCGGCTAGCTGGCGGTGCCAAATCTTGTAGTCACCTCCATCTGTGGAAACATAGAGAGTTACATGTTTGAACCCGGAACCGTTTTCTTCTTCGACTGAATCCCAGCGTACCCGATAAGAATTCGAACCCGGAGCGACCGTGGTGACTAGAGTGGTTTCCGGAGCTTCCCCATCCAGGGTGTAGGTGAGTGGTTGAGTATCTTCCGGCGGTGCATTGTCAAGAATGACCCGGGCTTCCGCGGTAATAGGCGTGCCGGATACTTTTCCTTCCTTGGGAACAATTGTGTAGGTAACGAAGCCGGCTCCTTGACCTTGAGCATTATTTGGCGGCAGCAATCCGGTCTCACCGCCTCGGATTAATTCGCCGGTAAGCGGGTCGATGGCTTGAATGAGCCAAGTGGCGCTGTTGGATTTCACCTCTACTCCTGCGGCTACCCGAACGACAAACCCAAGAGTATCTGTGAAATCGAACTCACCCTGGAACAAACCTCGTCCTTCGGGAACATGAATTTGGATATCGCCGATCTTAATGTCGCCTAATTGGAAGGTTGAGGGATCCAAGGTGTCGTCGAGTTGAATAACCACACGAACTTCAGAAGAATGGGTGGTGCTGGCAGGATCATTTTGGAAATTCACGGTGAAAGGAAGACTCTCCTCCGCAGGAACAAAGCCATCCGATTCAATGGTAAAGGGACCTGTCATGGATGCAGCCCCGGCGTTCGCACCTGCGGTTTCGTAGTAGGCATCCAAATTGAAGGGGAAGAAGTTTTCTTCGCTGGTCGGAATAATGCCGCTAATTTGATAGTCGGCGGGAATACCTCCACCGCGGGCATCCCATGCGACCCAAGGCACATAGACACGGAATGCTTGGAAGAACGTCGGGTGAGTCAAGCCCAGATCAAATTGATCGAAGGAAGGTATCTGCGGAACCGGATTGGCGTTTTCTAATATTCCGAATAGAGAGAGTGAGTCACCACCAAAGCTAGGAGGTTCAGGATCATTCTCAGCTACTTGGTTGGGAGTATCCCCATACCAATGTCGAATTTTGTCAAAGAATTCACTCAGGCTGACCGTACTCAGGATATCCTCACCTGAAGGTCCAGCCAGAATTCCGCTGCCTAGGGTCGTGAGAACACTAACAATTTTCGGCGTTTCCCGGATGGGGGGAGCATCTCCCTCAGGCCGAAGCAACCCGGTTTCCTCGAGTGAAGCCAGGTACATATCCGTCCAGGTGTCCGCATCGGCGGCTAAGACCAGCAATGCCTGAGGAACCGAATTCTCGGCAGCGGAAAGGATAATATCGCCGTAATCATCCGATTGCTGTTGGGTGAGTCCCTGATTCAATTCTTGGAGGAACTCCTCTTCTGTGGCAAAAGTAACTCGTAATAATCCGTCTGCCACCTCAATCACCTCCTCCGGAACTAACTTATTCCGGAGAGTAATCAGGGTTGTTGTGGTCACGCGGTATTTAATAGCTTCGTCTGCGAAAATGGCCTCGCGCAACGCCAAAGCTTCCGATACCTGTTGGTCAATGAACTCTTCGCGGGTCAAGGTGGTGGCCGAAGCTGCAACGTGGAATTGGAACGGGATCTTGGGAATGACCGTGAAATCC
>CAZPPD010001126.1:0-1844 GCA_964588185.1 uncultured Alcaligenaceae bacterium
GGAATGAAATGTTGTTTTGTCTGTTCATCAATGTTCCCACAAAGCCCAGGGTCCGCATTAATTGAAATAAAGAACCTTTGGCGGTATCGTTTTAAACGCTGAAAAGCGTTCTCCAACAAAGTCCAGGGTCGCCGCGAATGCGGCATTCCCTGGTATAAAGCTTTGTGACCGCAAAAACATTGGATTGGCAACGATGGGAAATATCCTCTAATTTGAGGACATCCTTTACGGCGAAGCCGCTTCAAAAGTACTCCCTAACAAATCTCCACAGCACTTCCGAATCATAGCTCCAGTTCATCTTCTGCTTTGCTACCCTTATTCCGTTCTCGGCCATTTTCCGCAAATCCATGTGGCTGATTCGCTCGATGGCTTTGGCCATTTCCTCCGGGGTACAGGAATCCAAAGCAATACCGGTTTCGGTTTCTTCCACGATTCGTTTCAAGGGAGCAGCGGGCGATACGATGACCGGTTTGCCACAGGCCAAGTAATCGTAAAGTTTGTTGGGAACGGTGTGGTTGCAGGATTCGTCCGGTGGTTGGGGAATGGCGCCGACATCGGTTTGACCATAAAGGTCGGCAAGGTCTTCAAATTTGTAGCGGCCGGTGAAGTGGATGCGGTCGCTGACTTCGGAAGCCTTCGCTTGTCCCACCAGGTCGGCATAGCTTTCGCCGTCTCCGGCAAGGAGGAGCTGGATGTCAGCATTCTTCTTGGCTGCCGCAATGAATCCCGCCACGAGAATATCCAAACCGCGCTGAGCCGTCATGGTGCCGTGATAGGCGAAGGTCTTGGGTGGAGATGCAGCTCCAGTTTTGACGTTGGCAAAATTGTTGATGTCCGGGGTGTTATGCACCACAGCCATTTTATCCAGGGGATAGCCCAGTTGACGGTGCAGGCGATTGCTTTGCTCCTCGCAGACGGTGATGATTCCATCGGCGAGCCTTACACTCCGCCGTTCGACCAGGTCGCGAAGGCGAACTCGGTGAATCAAAGTTCGCAGAATTGGGTTTTGATTGTATTTCTTGAAGGAACGCAGGGTGGCCGGATAATGTTCGGCCATGTCGATGATCATTGGGATGCCGTGACGGCGGCAAATGTGAGCAGCGGATTCTGCCAGGAGTATTTCCCGGGCAATTACCATGTCGGGGTGCCAATCTTTTACCGTTTTGCGGATAAAGGAGTGCCACCAGGGATTGTAAGAGACTGGAACCGAGCAGAACGAAGGGAGACCTTTGCCAAGACGGCGAATCCGCATTCCATCCTGTTCTTCTTGGTTTTCTTGGCCGGGTTTCCAGCGGGCAAGAATGGTGATATGACAGCCTTTGGACTGAAGAACCCGACAGACTTTCTCGACTCGGATTTCCCACGGGAATTTTGCTTGCCACAGGTATAGGATCTTCTTCATGGGTGGATAGTTTCGCCGGCTCAATTTAACATGCGGGGGTCCACCCGGGTGCCGTCCACCAGATTAGTTTCCGGCGCCAGAATTACTTGTTCTTTCGCTTCAATGCCGGAAACGATTTCTACCTCTTCGTCGTTCATGATGCCGACTTCGACGTCTGTCAAGGTGGCGCGACCGTTGCGAACCACGAAGGCTTGCCATATTCCGGAACCGTTCCGGAATATGGCATTGCGGGGAATTTTTACAACGCCGGATTTTTTGGCGGTGAAAATTCGAACTCGAATGCGGTAGTCAACACCGAGTTGCCGCCCTTGTTTACTGAGCTTGTTGAGTTCTTCCGGGTCAAAGGACACCAGGACTTTGACGCGTTGCTGCTCCACGCCCAGAGAAGAGATCTTGGTAAATCCCGCCGGGAATATCTTTTTGACGTGACCGCGAATCGGCT
>CAZPPD010001127.1:0-1837 GCA_964588185.1 uncultured Alcaligenaceae bacterium
GCGCGGAGGGCTTGGTTGTAGTCTTCCACCAATTTTCCACGGCCGGGATGTGGCGGCAAGGTAGAGAGGATGGGAATAGTCCCATTGGCGAGAATCAAATCAAGGGCTTTCTGCATGTCCTTTTTGTAGTCGTTGAGTTTCCGCCCCGCACTGGCATCGTTCGTACCTAACATGAGGACGGCGAGTTGCGGATTATACCTCTTCAGTAAACCGGCCAGCGATAACATCCCCCGCCGTCCGCCTTTGAGATACTGATCCACGCGAATGCCGCTGGCCGCCGTCTCCGACCTGCCACCCGGACGGTCCACCGAACAGAGATACCAGCCGTCTAAATCATTACGCTTGCCGTTATGCATCCACTTGGCGATGGCTTTTTCTGCCGCAGATTTTCCTTTGCCATAGCGTCCCCATTGCGAGTAAGGATTCGCGTAAGTAATGGAATCCCCCATGTGCAAGACAACCCCCTTGGTTCCGGTGAACTTTTCGGAGACCTTTTTCATTGCCTTGGTGTAATCCCATTTTTCCGCAATGAGCTTCGTGCTGCCCGCAAACGAAAAGGCAGGAGCTACTGCCAAGCAGACCAGCGAAAACAGATATCGGTGTCTTGTGGAAGTGGACATTGCGTACTCCTGAAATAAACTTAGGCAGTCGTTCCGAATTGGCGGTCTCCAGCGTCACCCAATCCGGGAACAATGTATTTCTTCTCATTGAGATGGTCGTCCAAAGCGGCAAGGTAGATTGGGACATCCGGATGAGCTTGAGTCAGCGCTTGCACTCCTTCCGGAGCGGCGATTAGTGCCAGGAACTTCAGGGTTTTCAATCCACTCTGCTTCAAGATTTCCACAGTGGCTTTGGCAGAACCGCCGGTAGCCAACATGGGATCCACAACGAAGCAAATATCAATTGTGGGATTGGTGGGCAGTTTATTGTAGTAAGTCACCGGCAATAATGTTTCATGGTCACGGTACAGACCCAAGTGCCATACCTGAGCGGACGGAACCAAATCGTGGATTGCGTCGGCCATTCCCAAACCCGCTCGCAGAATTGGGACCAGCCCTAAGGTGCTGGAGATTTGTTTTCCGACACAGGAAACCAGCGGCGTTTGCACTTCCCGGTCTTCCAGTGGGAGATCTTCACAAGCCTGAAAGAAAAGCATCTGCGCAAGTTCCCGAACCAGTTGCCGAAAAGCGGGCGGCTCGGTAGCCACATCCCGGAGAAGAGCTAATTTGTGCAAAACCAGAGGATGTTGCGAGACGTGTACTTGGTGGTCCATGGAGAAAATCCTGAGCGATTCCTGTTGTTACCGGCAAAGGCAACAAAATTTCCAATCCATGATAGGACACCGAAAATCCTGTAATTTAATTATCAAGTTTCTTTCAGAAATCCACGTCCCTAAATTACCAACATGGAATTTTTACCTTCTGGTGTAATATCTTCGAGGAAAGATCATGCCGATAGCTAACTGGAAAACGCAAGCTTACGGGGTCATCCAAAGTTTGCTATTCAACAATCCCAAGCGGGTAATCCAATATCAGGTTCGCGACAAGAATGGAAACTGGGTCGACCGCAGTTCGCAGCCCGCGCCGGTGCGGCGGCTGTACGAGACGGAAACTTCGCCCGAACGCACTTGTTTGCAAACCATTCAGTTTGTCCACCACATGGCCATTCCCCCCGGCGGCCGTCATGTAAATGAATTGCATATTCACCCGGATGCCGAGGAAATCGTGGTAATTCTACGGGGCTCCGGATTGATGATCTTGGATGGCAAGGAAAACAATGTCCAAGCGGAGGACGTGATCTACATCGGTCCCGGTGTGGAACATGAACTCCGGAACAC
>CAZPPD010001128.1:0-1837 GCA_964588185.1 uncultured Alcaligenaceae bacterium
GACCATCAACGTCGAAGCAAACCTCACCCTGGAGATGGCCCGAACGCTCATCTTCCCGGCCGCAATTCGCTATCAGAATGAGTTGGCTTCCACTTGTGCCAATCTGAAAGCCGTTGGCTATGAGTTTGATACGGATACGCTGGATAAGATGACCGAAATGGTGAAGTATCTCCAGGACAGCATTGCCGTGCTGCAAAAAGCTCTCGACCACGGCGAAGCCCCCAACCTGGAGGTTGAGGCCAAACATTCCTGCGAAGAAATTCTGCCCGCCATGGAAACCGTGCGGAAATATGCGGACGAACTGGAAGGTTATGTTGCCGACGATTTATGGCCGTTGCCGACCTACCAGGAAATGCTTTTCATCAAGTAATGCACCCCAAAATCGTTAACCAGCTCGAACGGAAGGGTTTTCGTTCGAGCTGTTATGAACCTGGACCGCCGGAATTCACCTCCATTTTCTCAACCTGGACCACATTTCCTATCGCCCGAACTCGCACCGCGCCGGGAAGATCAACCGCAGTGATTTCATCCAAACAAACTCCGGCAATGCGATCCCATTCTTTAAATCCCATTTCTCCCAAGGAAAACTGCTCTCTTTCCCAAACTGTGTAAAACATTTCCCGAATCATCCAGCGGCTGTAATCCTTCAATTTCGAACGATCGAAAATCAGCAACCGGCCTGCCTGGGGCAGTTCCACTTGCTGAATCATTACGCGGATTTGCTGTTCCTGCTCTTGAACGATATCATCTGCCTGAAAAGCTAAGCGGCACAGGGTGGACACTATTTCCGGATTATAGTTTTCCTTCAAAAGCGGCAGTAACTCCCCGCGAATGCGATTCCGGGTAAAGCGAAAGTCCCGGTTGGAGCTATCCTCGCGAAAGGTTTGCCCGATGTCCTTGAGGTATTCCAGAATCTCATTCCGGGTAATCCCGAGCAAAGGCCGGATCACTTTCAGACCTTGGACAAGATTCCTTTCGGCTGGAATTCCCCGAAGTCCCCGAATGCCGGTTCCCCGGATCAAGCGATGCAGCAGAGTTTCTGCTTGGTCGTCCGCCGAATGTCCGGTGGCTATCCACTGGGCCTGATGCATCGTTGCAATGTTCGTTAGCCACTCGTAGCGAACATTTCGGGCAGTGGTTTCAAGGCTCTCTTTTCGCCGGCGTGCTTCTTCAGGGACATCCATTTGGTCGGTTTCCAACCGAATAGCTGGGTCACATTGCTGAAGTTGTAAAGTGAATTCCTTGACAAAATCCATGTCCCGAACGCTTTCCGCACCGCGGATTTGGTGATTCAAGTGGCCAATTACCAAGGATTCCAAACCCAACTCCGCTCGAAGATGGCAAAGGACCCGTGTGAGCGCAATGCTATCGGGACCACCGGAAACCGCAATCACTAATGTTTGGCCTTTAAGGTCCAGAGGTCGTAAAAAAGCAGAGACTTTTTCGACAAGGTTTGCCAACCTACATTCCTTCTTTCTAAATCATGGATGAACTGTGAAAGCCAAATTTCCAATCCCAGAGAACGATTATGTCATTTCCGCGGACAAAAAAGGAATACATTTCTTGCTTACCGATATTGCTGGCTATTATATTTTGTTTTCTCGCCTTTCTGGAAAATGTTCGGGTCACCGGCTATTTTGACTGGCCCCCGGAATCCGATTTCTATCGCGATATGGGATCGGCGGAGGTCATCGCAGGCGGCGAATTTTTTACGGACCCGCACTACCATGGCGAATATCGCTGGTATAACCCACTCACTCCGGGCATAGTGGGGAGTATCCATAATAGCACCGGTATACCATTGCATTTCCTATATACTCGAATCGGGCCGTTCTTA
>CAZPPD010001129.1:0-1834 GCA_964588185.1 uncultured Alcaligenaceae bacterium
ATCAAATCTACTAGATTTGAAACCATAACATCCGTTACAATGCTAATCATTATAAAAGGCTGTTTTACCCTCATAACCCGAATAATTTATATTATTCCTATTACTGTCTCCCCCTTTGCAACCTTAACAATCATTTTTTAGCGAACCACTGGTATAATTGGGTACCAATATGAATAATTATAATTCCAAATTGAATGATTCCGGTTTTGCCAGGAACAAGGGTGTTCCGAGGATTAACAGTTCGGGTGAAATACGTATCCGGTAAATCTATCATTGCTCCTTTGATTTGTAACAGGATTAGAAAGTGAGGACAACTATATGAAACCACAGAGCCCAAAACCCTTGATGATAGAAAAGCTGGAGGACCGGAATTGTCCCGCGCCGCTTGCTTTTGTCTCCGGGGGAACGTTGCGAATTTTCGGCACCATTGACAATGTCAACGGCGGCTTGGAGATTGTAGCCGATGGGGACAACCTAGTGGATGTTTTTGACGGCGGCAATCAGATTTTGGATGATGCCATCGTGCCCGGCGGCAGCATTAATGTTCGGGTTACTCCCGAAGGAGATGGCCAATTGCCCGGAGATATGATCGCCATTACCCTGAACGGCTTTACGTTATCCGGTAACATCCGCGTGGATACCGGGGTCAACGACGATATCTTGACCATTGACGGCGGCAACGGCTTTATCGGCGGGAATATTTACACCCGCGGCGTTAACCAAACTACCTTATTCGATATTCTGGAAATCGATGGAACCGTTACGGTAAACAACCTTTCCGAAAACTTTGACACAGTGGTTACTCTGGACTCGACTGATGTGACCGGTAGCCTTCGTGTTTTCGGGCAACGCGGGGGAAACCCCCAACTTCCGGTTGGAGATGATCTTTCCTTATTTGCCAGCAATATATTCGATGATGTCTACGTTCGCTTCGGAGGTTCCAGTCCCGGAAATGTGCTCCAGGATTTCGATTCGGAAATAGGGGGACGATTCACTTACCTTGGCGGCAATGGCGACGATAGCGTATTGCTGGATGGCAATATCGGAGCCTCGGTATTTGCCAACTTGGGTCAAGGGAACAACGAGTTTATATTAGGTGCCTTCAATACCCCGGATGTTGGCGATAGCCTGCGGATCATGGGTGGAAACGATTCCAACACCGTGCTCCTCACCGGGAATGTGGGCCGCAACGTGTCCATTCGACTCGGGAATGGAACGAACACGGTGGATTTGGTCGGTTCTATTTTCGGTAGGTCCTTCAGTTATTTTGGCGGCTCCGGCGTTGATAGTGTTACCTTCGATGGGTCTGCAAGCCTGGCGCGTTTCAATGTGAAACTAGGTTCAGGAGACGATGTCTTTACCGCCAACTCTGCCGACCTGTCCCGCTTACTAATTGATTTTGGCTCGGGAACCGATGAATACTTCGACAATGCCGGAATTATCAATGCCACACTTAGGAACCTGCCCTAAGCAGAAATGTGCTTAATCCTCGCTGGAACGCATCTGATCCAGCGAGGGAATATTTCTGTTCGTTTATATTGTGCAGGAGTTCCTACTCGACGAATTCAAGGACCAATGTACTATCACCTTCCCCCAATTTCAGGGTATTGCCCTCGATCTGAAAGGGGGTGGTTTTCTCAAGGGTTGGGGATTCACCCCGCGTTGTGGCGCTTTTGAGCCGGGTAGTTATGGTAGGTGGCTCTTAGCTGGAATCGATAGTGTAGGTCCCTTTCCTCATTAACTTGTTTCTTATCCGCTTCTCCACTTTCCCTTTGGAATTCGTCATATATCGCTTGTAGGGAATTTTAACACCCTCTGCGGATGGGTCCTTTGT
>CAZPPD010001130.1:0-1824 GCA_964588185.1 uncultured Alcaligenaceae bacterium
CTCACCGGCAGAGATGGAAAGTATCGCTTTCAGGCGTTTGCGCTGGCCCCAGATTTCGATTTCATATTCGACTGCCAATTGAATTCCATAAGACTGGAAGTCCTACGGTATATCAATGACCTGGAAAATCTTCCCAAAGGAATGCCGATATTCTAGCCGCTATCGGAAGACCGGAAGGTAACCGCCATTATCGCTTCTCCGGCGGAAGTGCAGGCCACTCTTCTTTCGGTGGAACCAAAGAAAAGAGTAGTTGATGCCCAACTTCATTTCTGTGAAAAAGGGGAAACATTCACGGTGGATGCCGATGCCGACATTCGCCACGGCCAACGCCGGGTGGATCTAGAGGTACTCAAAAAGGGGATGGAAGCCACTCTCACCTTAGGTATCCAACCGGGAATCCTGATTGGAATCCGAGCGAAAAAACAATAACCTATTGGGCCGATCAGCCTTGGCTGTCGCGTTCATTGTGGGCTTAGGGAACTGACTGCCAAATTGGCTTTTATCCCGCAGCCCAATCATCAACAACTTTTCAGGCTTCCTCGCCGTAAGATCATGCTATATGGTGCCTTACAAAGCGGCAACCTCCGCCTTCAATATTTGGCACAGTTCTTGCAGTAACAAATACTAACATGTTCATCAGTGGTCTCCTGTCTTTACGGGGCCCGATTAAATGGAACAAAACAACTAACACCGAAAACAATTACACTTTTCCTTTAAAGGAGGACTTCACATGGTGTTCTCTCGACGGCAACCGTTCCATCCAATGTGGAATGCCCTGCAGCAATTGCAAACCGATATGAATCGTTTGTTCGATCGTTATGGGGATGAAGGACAACCGGGCAGCAACTTTCCTTTGGTCAACATGTGGGAAGAGGGAGATGATCTATACCTGACCGCAGAAATCCCCGGATTGATATTTGAAGACCTGGAAATCTTGGTTACCGGCGACCGTCAACTCACTATCAAAGGAGAACGCAAACCAGCCGTTCCGGAAAAAGCCGTTCGCCATCGTCAGGAACGAGGCTTCGGCAAATTTACCCGTGTTCTGCCGCTGCCATTCCCTGTCAACGCCGACAAAGTGGAAGCTCGGCTGGAACATGGAATTCTGAATGTTAAGCTCGGCAAGCATGAATCCGCGAAGCCGCGAAAAATTCCCGTGAAAGCTGCCGACTAACTGACGTCCCTTCTGATCTTTACATGAGCTCAACCAGAAAATAAAAGGAGATTTCAAATGGCTGAAAATGTGACTGTTAGCAAACCTCGAGCCGAGCAAGGCTCCCCGGAAAGTACCCGTGGAGGATATTACTTCACCCCTCGAGTTGATATTTTCGAGGGCGAAGAAGAACTAACCCTGATTGCCGATATTCCCGGAGTCAAGCCGGAAGATGTAGACCTTCGCTATGAGCGCGGGGAGTTGCTCTTGCATGCCCGGGTCGGCAGAAATGAAAGGCCCTCCCATTTTGCCGTTCAAGAATATGAAATTGGTGACTACTATCGCGTGTTCCACATTCACGAATCGATTGACAGTACCAAGATTAACGCAGAATGCAAAAATGGGGTCTTAACCGTTCACCTTCCCAAGGTGGATTCAGCCCGGCCGCGACAAGTTCAGGTTAAGGGAGAGTAAATCCTGTCGAACCAGGCCCACCGTTAATTTGGTGGGCCTCCCGAATGAGGGATAACAATGACAACCCAAGGATCCCGGATCGCTTTGATCGATGACGATTCCAATTGGATCGATTCGTTTGCGGAGTTCCTGCAAAGAAAAGGTTTCTACGTGGGAACCGCCAGCGATGGCTTGGCAGGGTAGCGGTTGTTTCAACG
>CAZPPD010001131.1:0-1821 GCA_964588185.1 uncultured Alcaligenaceae bacterium
GGTCCGCAGCCTGAAAAATGGAACGAATGTAGCTGCTTGTGATGGGAGCGTTCGATATTACACAGGGAGTTCCTTGCAGGTCTGGCAAGTGCTTTCTTCCCGGAATGACGGTCAAGTAGCTCCTCGAGATTGGTGATAACAGGATTGAATCTACTCAGTGCCCAATGCTTTCAGAAATAATCCCACTGCACGGTCTATCTCCTCGTGGGTTGTAAAACGCCCAACCGTCAGTCGAATCGCCCCTTGAGCCTGTTCCGGTGGAACTTGGATCGCTTTAAGCACCGGTGAGATGGAAACGTTTCCCTCATGACAAGCGGACCCAGTTGAGGCCGCAACCTCAGGAATCTTCCTTAGCAACTCAGGCCCGACATGGCCGAGAAAACTGATGTTCAAGGTATTGGGAAGACAGATCGCCATTTCCACCGGCCCGTTCCGAACTATTTTATTTCGCAGCACTTTGCGAAGGTTAATCCAAAGATGCCACTTTAAGTCTCGTAGGTCTTCGGTTGCTTTGGGCAAAGATTCTCGGGCGAGGGCACAAGCTTTCCCCAAAGCGACCATATAGGGCACATTTTCCGTTCCCGCACGGCGGCCGGATTCATGGCCGGCACCGTGGATTAAAGGTTCCAGGTTTACCCCGTCCCTGATATACAAAGCACCGACGCCTTTGGGTGCGTATAGCTTGTGTCCGGCGATGGAAAGCAGATCCACTCCCAGGCCATTCACATTCACTGGAATTTTGCCCATGGATTGAGCGACATCTGTGTGCATCAGGGCACCGTATTCATGAGCCAAGTCGGCAATCTCCCGAATGGGTTGAATGGAACCAACCTCATTGTTGGAATGCATAATACTAACCAAAGTAGTTTTTGCCTTGATGAGGGCATTCTTGACCGAATCCGGGTCAACAATTCCCCGACCATCCACGGGAACATACGTTATTGCCGCGCCAATTCGCTTTAAGAATTCACATGGCTGTAAGGTTGCCGGATGTTCAATGGTGCTGGTAATGATGTGAGCGCCTTCTGCTAAGCGCCCAAACGAATCCCGCAGGTTGGCAAATACAACCCCTTTGATGGCGTGATTGCTTGCCTCACTTCCGCCGCTTGTAAAAACAATTTCTTTCGGCTTGGCCCCAATCAGTTCGGCGACTTGTTGCCGGGAAATGTCAACCGCTTTCTTTGCTTCAACCCCGATAGAATGAGAACTGGATGGATTGCCGAAGTGTTTCTGAAGATATGGTAGCATCGCCTCAACAACGGCCGGGTCGATGGGGGTGGTAGCATTATAATCAAGGTAAATTGGGTTCATGGTTTTTCCTGCCGTATAAGTTGTAGCTAGATTCGCAACAATTCAGCCGGTTTATCCTTGTGAATGAATTCTAGTGTTTTGTCACAGGCGAAAGTTGGGAGGTGGACCCAAAACCCCAAAGAAGTTTCCAAATTTCAGAATGCGGCCCATTTCCCTTGAGTTGGAAAACCCCGTTGGGGTTTTAATATTTTTCGTTTCGTTTTTCCTCCCAGGGTGTGCCGCATTCGCGGCGACCCTGGGCTTTGTGGATAACGGCTTCGCCGTAAAGAATGTCCTGAATTACGGGATATTTCCCACGTGGCCAATCCCATGTTTTTGTGGAGACAACGCTAGGATCTTCTGGACAACATCGCTTTCACCCTTCATACTCAAACCCAACCTATCTGCAAAACCCAAATCTACAAGGGGCAGGTCATGGGATATTTACAAATTGGCCAATGCAATGTTTTTGTGGAGGAATCGCAAGGTTATTCTGACCATCCTAGCTTAGCCCGATAATACTCAACCCAA
>CAZPPD010001132.1:0-1820 GCA_964588185.1 uncultured Alcaligenaceae bacterium
ATTTCCTCCCCTGTCACCTTTCCTTGGCAGTAGCAAAAGAACCTCCATCCCATTTTGATGGAGGCGTCTCTCTACTTGGGCTTCCTCTCCCAAGCGTTAGTTGTTTACGGTTCTATCGTCGGCTTTATTGTCAGTTTTAAAATGTTATCAAACTTTAGGTTCTACCGAAGAAAAAGTCAAAAAGCACAGGATTTTAGGAGCGTTTGTTTGGGGAATACAAATCCGCGGCCAATGATTCTTTCCCTGAGATCTCGAAAGAAGTGGTCCCGCTGAATTTTGGAATTGCTGAGGAATTTTGGTGCCTTGCTCTCCCTGCCATTTGGAATCCTCCGCATTTTTACCGGAAAGCTAAGTACTTTGTGGGTCTAAACAAGCTTGCTTCTGATCAGGGGATGTTGATTTCAAACCCAAAATTCGGTGGGATAACCTCGAAAGAATGGGTGTAGTAAGAAAATGGCATCTTAGCTAATATAGAAAGATGCTAACGAGAATTACCAAGACCAAATATGATAACAGAAGTTAACATTCGCATAGGAGTGAACAATGCTTGCAAGAAGTTTGGGGTTGTTTGCCCTAATCGTGACCCTCGCCGGAAACTCCCCCATCCGAGCAGATGTGGATCCCGTCACCAAAAGGATCCACGAACTCAATCATGCCACCGGCAAGGATGTCATTAAGGGTGAATACCTGACCTTAAAAGAAGACAAAGATGCCAAGAAGATAATCAACCAAGCATTAAAGCTTCAGAAAAACGACAAAGAAGCACTCACCTACAACGGAGCCTACATTCTTGCTGAAGCTGCCCGTGATTTGAAAATGGTCGACGAAAGCAAAGCTCTCTATCAGGTCTGCACCAATATAGCCGCCAAATTGGAGAGCACTCGAAAACTACTGCAATCCTACGGCGGCTTGATTGACCTCCTTTATGAAAACAAACTCTACGATGAAAGTGCCAAGGTTTGCAAAGAACTGCTGGAGTTGGAAACCGGCAGCGGCAAACCTCGAATCGTTTACCTTGTCGTTACCACCCGATTCGGCGAACCCACTTTCATCGAGGATGAAAACTATGACAGCGTCCGCCGCTTAAAACCGGGTGTCCACCGCTTGCTAATCCAAGCAGTAGCAAAACAGGGGAAATTTGACCAAGCCTTGAAGTTAGCCGAAAACCTGATCAAAGCTCAGGACCATTGGATGGAACGCCAACTTCGTGCTTGGGTTTTGCGGGAAAGCGGTAAGTTTAAGGAAGCAGCCCAAGCCTACGAGGAAATCATCGACGAAGTGGTCCGCGACAAAACCCTCGATCAAGAAGACAAGAAACGTTACGAAGATCGCTACCGTTACATTCTCAGCAACGTTTATGTTGATCTTGGCAAGGTCAAAGAAGCCGTTGCCCAGCTTCGCGGATTATTATCCCGAAATCCCGATGAACCCGGCTATTACAATGACCTGGGTTACATCATGGCCAACAATGACATGAATCTTTCCGAAGCAGAAAAACTGATTCGGAAAGCCATCGAACTGGATTCGGAACGCCGGGAAAAAGATCCCAAGCTGAAAGACACCATCAATGGGGCCTATTACGACAGTTTAGGCTGGGTCTTATACAAGCAAAAGAAATATAATAAAGCCAAGGATTGGTTGGTGAAAGCGGTTAAGGATAAAGATAGCCAACACATCGAGATCTACGATCACCTCGGCGACGTTTACCTGAAACTAGGCCGTATCGACGAAGCCCTTGCTGCTTGGGAAAAAGGGGTAGAAGTAGCCGGTGAAAGCCGCCGCGAACAGGAGCGGAAAAAGAAAGACCTGGAAAAGATCAA
>CAZPPD010001133.1:0-1816 GCA_964588185.1 uncultured Alcaligenaceae bacterium
TTTGTTGCCGGCTGCTCAGAAAGACTTGGCAGATATCAAGCAAAAAATATCCCGGGGAACTTCCTTAAAGAAGCGGAAAACCGCCTTGACCAAACAGCACCAGGAGCTAATTGAAGGAATCGAAAAACTGGAAGGCAAGATTCGACTCAGCGAGAATGCTTTGCTCGCTCACCAAAAACGCCTGGGTATGTTGCTGCATTGTCTGGCGGAGGAGCAACCGGAACACTTATTTGTCCAGAAAATCCTGGCGGAATCAGGAAACACGGTCCTTCACGGCTTGGCTCTGGAGGAGCAACTCACCTACCAATATGCAAGTCGATTAGACCTGCAACTGCGTTCTCTCAACTGGCAGGTTTCCCTGCACAAGTTGACTCGGAGCGAAGACAACGGCCTGTACCAATTTGAAATTCATCTGCAAGACCTGGTGGATCAGGAACAGCCTTCTGCCTTGGCGAAATCCATCCCGGTAAGCCCTAATAAATATCGGCCTTAACCATGAAATCATTATCGCGTGAACAAGTTCTGGCAATGATCTTACCTGCATTTGCATTGGGGGTGTTTTATTTCCTGGCATCCGTGGTGTCTTTGGGGAAAGGAATCAATCCCTCCGGCGAAGTCCCTCGGGTTTACGAGCAGATCGCCAGGCTTAAAGGAAGAACTCCCAGCCAAAGCTCCATCCGGCTTCAAACCGCAGAGGTGGCAGCCCTAAGCCGGGAAGTAGCCCAGAAAACGAAACATAAAAAAGAACTGGATCAACAGTTCGGCAAGTTGGTAACCGCCTACACCAGACCTTGTCCCTGGCCGGAATCCATACGACTGAAGATTACGCTTCTGCTGAAGAAAAACGGTTTGCGTGAGATCGTTTCGGAGAATGGAAATAAACCGCAATTGCCGACCTCACTGCGGAACGCTTTGAGCAACCTGAAAAAAGCCGGTTCCGAAAAAAACCGGAGGCAAACTGTGACCTATCGGTTTAAAGGGAATTATCAAGAGTTGCTGCGCGGGTTAAAGGCATTGGAAAGCGAAAAAATCCAAGCCTTTCCCATTTCCCTGACCATGGAGGAGGCTAACATTCAAGGGAACGAACGGGAATGGACTTTGAAAGTGTGGTTTTAAATTCGTAGGCCGGAACTTCCGGCATTAGGCGATGCAAATGTCAGAAAGCAACATGACTTCAGAGGATGTTATACAAGTCCTCGACAACCTTATGATCCGGTGCAAGGAACTGGACGCTTCCGACATCCACCTTGCTCCCGATTCACTCCCTTACCTCCGGGTTCACGGGATCCTCGAAGCGCAAACGGACCAACCCACCTTAACCCCGGAAGACCTCGAAACGATATCCCGGTTCCTGGCTCAAGGATTCGACCAAACCTCCTTGGAAACCACCGGTTCACTGGATGGTGCCTGCAGTGCCAAGGATCAGACCCGCTACCGCTTCAATATCTTTCGCCGCCAAGGGCACCTTTCCATTGCCTTGCGGCGTTTGGAAGATGCCTTTCGCTCGCTCTCGGAACTAGGGTTTGCGGATTCCCTCTACGAGCTTTGCGATTTGCCGGATGGTTTAGTCGTAGTCGCCGGTCCGACCGGTTCGGGAAAGAGTACTACGCTGGCAACCTTAATTGATCGCATCAACCAGCAACGCCGATGCCATATCGTTACCATTGAAGACCCGATTGAATACTTGCATCAGCCCAAACAAAGTTTAGTCAACCAAAGACAGGTAGGGGTCGATACTTCGAGCTTTAATGATGCCTTAGTCGCCTCCCTTCGCCAGGACCCCGATGTCATTCTGGTAGGTGAGATTCGCGACCTC
>CAZPPD010001134.1:0-1812 GCA_964588185.1 uncultured Alcaligenaceae bacterium
ATTGGTGATTGCCGGTATTGAATGTGTTACCCAGTTTTTACCGAATTGGCAGGAATCCACCAACAAAAACACGGTTCCCAAGTAGATTGAAATTCCCATTAAGTTCTTTGGCCGATTGTTTTTGCCGGAGAAAAAGGAGTTCTTTTGGGCAAGTAGCGAACCCGAGATGCTGGCTGTATGGAATCCAAAAGAGCCCGGCTATTATCTGGAAATGGAAAAAGGCCAAAGTGGGTTTTACGACTACTATTTTGAAAACAATTCCGAACAATCCGTCGAAATAGGTTTACAAAAATCCAGTTGCGATTGTTCCAAAGTGTACGGATGTGTTGCCGATCCCTATCAGGCCAAACAGTACCTAACCAAACTCCAAGAAATCTTTGCCTGGCGCAATCCCCCGAACCCCAAAAGCCAAAAAGACTTCCACTGGATTCCCTTGGAGCAGAACCTGGTGGAAGGATTTGAGGTTCCCCCGGGGCGAAGTGGCATGATTCGGCTGACTTGGACGGGCCGGCGGTCTCCGGGTGAACCTTTGCGATTGAAGTTAACGCTTTGGGTTCAGGAGAAAGGCAATCAAAAAACCCGGGCCAATGTGGTCCTCCAAGCCTTGGTTCGGATGGCATCCCCGATTCAATTCTTGTCCCGCAAGGTTCGGGTGGGGGCGGTGGTACCGAATAATCCGGTTACGAAAGAATTGTTTTGCTGGTCTTCGACGCGGGACGATTTCGATATTCGCGTAACCAACACCAATCCTTGCCTGGAAATTAAAACCGAACGCATTTCTCTCAAGAATCCCGGTTTGCTGGCCGAATTGGATGCCTTGAAAGTCAAAACCCAGGTATTGGCGGCCAGAAAAGTGACGGTTACTATTGTGGATTCAAAAGACGGCAAATTATTGGATATGGGGCCGTTGCGAATGCCGCTGCCGGTAGAATTTCGCGTGGATGAGATTCCGTTAGACGTGGCGGTTCCTTATCTGGTAGGAACGGTCCGCAGCGACATTGAAATTGGCAACAGCCGAAACCCTTACCAAATTGACCTGGGATTTTTCCCAAGTAAAGATGGGATAAAAAAGAAATTTGTCCTTTATACCGATAAGGAAGTAAAGCTAAATCATGTTGAAAATAAACCGGTTATTCTGCAAGTAAATAAGCTGGAGGAAAAAGGGATCGAAGGAAGCAAGATGAAGTGGATTTTACATCTGACGGTACCCGAAAAACGTCATGTAGGGTCCTTCTCCAGCGGCAGCGGGATTGTATTTCAATCTATCCGGCCCAACGGGAAAATCAGACGGATTTTGGTTCCGATAACTGGGACGGCAACGCAGGAATTGAAGAGTAAGGTTGGTTTTTAGGAACGGAACGGCTGAATTTGGCGAATCCAGCTACCAAAAGCTTTCGGTATCTTTACTCCAATGACAGGATGTCACGCAGGCCTCCTCTAGAAGGGAGCATTTTCTATGGAACGAGGAGAAACTCAGGGGCACACTCCAAAACCGAATCCCCATTCACCATCTATTTTGACCAGCAAGAATTGGCATCGGGTCGGTTGGGCTTTGATTTCCACTCTGGGAATCATGGCGACGGTCGCGATTGCGAATTATGCACTGCAAAACGGTGCTCCCAATGGGCGTGCCGATACCAAAGAAGAACCCCGGATCGAGAATTTCCGCGGCTGGGGAAAACCGGACTTGGCAATTGTCCTTACCGGGCAACAATTCGGTTACGACCGCCCTTGCGGTTGTTCCTCTCCCCAGTATGGCGGGTTGGAGCGAAGATACAACTTTGTTACCCGGTTAAAACAAAAAGGCTGGCC
>CAZPPD010001135.1:0-1811 GCA_964588185.1 uncultured Alcaligenaceae bacterium
TGTGCACGTTGTAGTAGGAAAGGTAGAGCAAGAAGGGTTTCTTTTTATCCCGGGTTTTAAGAAAGCGAACCGATTCTTCGGTTAACCGTTCGGTAAGATATTCTCCCTTTTTCTTGGATTTAAGGTTGGGGTTTCTCCAAGGAGCATAGTACCCGCCGGGGGGTGACCCTTTTTCACAGCCGCCGATATTGAAATCAAAACCTTGATCTGTCGGCCAATGGCCCCGATTACCAAGATGCCATTTGCCGGCGAAAAAGGTTTGATATCCAGCCGCTTTTAACGCTTCGGCCAACGTCACTTCGGACAGAGCGAGATTGCTGCGGTCTTGCGGAGTGATCAGCTTGCGATTGCGGCCGCTTTGGCCTGGAATCCAGTCGGTAATATTGACGCGAACCGGATGTTTGCCCGACATGATGCTGGCTCGAGTCGGGGAACAAACCGGGCTGGCGGTGTAGGCACTCGTAAACCGCATTCCGGAAGCGGCTAGGTTGTCGATATTCGGTGTTTCATGAAACTTGCTGCCGAAACAAGCGATATCCGGCCAGCCTAAATCATCGACCAGAAAGAAAACCACGTTGGGCGGATTCTTCTTTTGCCCAGCTTCTGTTTGGACTGCGAGGAAAGGGGAAATTAAAACAGCCACAAGAAAAGGAATATAGTGGAGCAGTTGCCGCATTTTAATCTTCCTTATGTTTTGTTGTTGATTCGGATTCATGGTCATTATCAGAGGCGGAAAAAAGCAATTTTTCGGTGTGGGTTAAGTTGACATTTTCACCAGCAAATCGCATGGCCTCAACATGTCCCCTCAGCATCCACCAATCTTCCCTAGTATCCACGTCATACCATGGCGGTAGCAAGGATAAACTCAACTTCCGGGATTTTAATTGGCTTATTGTGTGGTGAAGGACTTTTTCGCTGCTCCAATCAATGTTCTCAAACAACTCCGGAACAAACTGCCGGCACCCTATCAGGTAGTAGCCGCCATCGGCCGCTGGACCAATGACAACATCTTTGCTAGTCAACAAGTCAAATGCCCGGATTACATACTCAACCGGCAGGGTAGGGCTATCCATCCCGACCAAAACCACTTTTTCCGCATTGTTGTCAAATTCTTGCCTTAGGAAACTGACCAGCCGCTGTCCTAAATCCCCGTCCCCTTGAGCAACGAGGGAGAACCGGTCCTGAACAAGTTCGGCGAAGAATGACTCCGAATCGCGGGGAGAATAAACCAGAACTCGTTGAACGGGGACCAGGGACAATCGCAGAACTAAATCCCGCAAGAAACAATCCGCGACTTGAGCTGCCCACTCCGGCGAAGTATCTGTTGCCAACCTGGATTTCACCAGCCCCGGGTCCGGCCGTTTCGCGAACATGCCCAAAGTGCATTGGCTTTGAGGGAATCTCTCGGATTCATTTGGTTTTTTTTGCATTTCTACCTTGGAAATCTCTATTTCCCTCCGGGTTTGTTGATATACTAAAATCCCCGGTCTAGGGATGAAATGACGTTCGAAATTCTCGGTAATGAGAAAACAGTTCCCTGAGAGGTTTTACCTACATGTCCAAAAAAGTAGTGATCATAGGAGCTGGTCCGGGAGGTCTCGCCAGCTCCATGTTATTGGCCAGAGCAGGATTTTCCGTCCAATTGATTGAACGAATGCCTCGGGTCGGCGGCCGCACTTCTACAATTCAACAAGGTGATTTTAAATTTGATCTAGGTCCCACTTTCTTCTTGTATCCACGCATACTGGAAGAGATTTTCGCCGCAACAGGTCGAAACCTTCATGACGAAGTAGATTTGGTTCGTCTGGCCC
>CAZPPD010001136.1:0-1809 GCA_964588185.1 uncultured Alcaligenaceae bacterium
AACTCCGCTGGCTTCCGGGCGACCATCGCGAAAGTACCATTGCCCTCTTGCTAGCCATCTTTGTTCCGAAGTGCTGCGACATCGGAGCCTATTTCGCCGGCCGTTTCCTTGGGCGGCACCGCATGACGCCGGCGCTTAGCCCCAAAAAAACTTGGGAAGGAGCATTAGGTGGATTGACCCTCGCAGTGTTAGTGACCATTGGAATCGACCGCCTGGGACCAGTGCCCATTTTATGCGCCGAGTGGTGGAGCGAGATTGGATTCGGGGTAAGCGTCGGCGGAGCCGGGGTCCTTGGGGACCTTGCCGAGTCGATGATCAAGCGGGATTGCCATACCAAGGATTCATCCCAAGTGGTTCCCGGATTCGGCGGCGTGTTGGACGTGGTGGATGCCGTCTTGTTTGCCGGGCCGGTGGCTTATTTTTGGTTGCTGTTTTTGATACCATTGTTAAGGCCGGAATGAGTCAAAACTTAGGAAATCTTCCCAGTAGTAACTGAAGCGGAACATATAAACAATGTACGATCTTCCGGCAAAAATGGTGCTACTGTGAGCTCCTTAGAGGAGGCCCGGCAAATTGTTCAAAAAGCTTTGCCCCACGCAATTGAGTTGCCGGTCGCAAAATCTGGTTTTGCTTATCCTAGTCCACCAAAAGGGATTAAAACTTGGTTTCAAATTCAACCCCCTGAACCAAAAATTGGCAACAACCTTCCTCACATTAAGTATGTTGATTGGACAGGAGGAAAGAAGGGATTGGGGGTCATGGGGTCATTTGTTTTTCCCGCCCTAATGAGGGCTTTCAATGTCAGTAATGTTTGAAGTTTTGTATAAGTCTCCTACGAACCCTCAACGCGAGGCTACTATTTTAATGAATTTGGGGGGGAAATTACTTTCCGGGAAGAACCGGAGAAAGGAGGGGAAGGACCTGTCTGCTTAACCTATGAGTTTTCTGATTTTCAAAAAGCTGAAAAAGCCGCAACTCGATTGCGTTTGCATGGAGAGCATGTGGAAGGCCCTATGGATTACGGAGAATGAGCAATAGGAAAAAGAAAATGCTAAAAGGGACACTAATAAATTGTGACGAAGCTATACACCTGATAGAAAAAATTGAGGACCCGGTAACCAAGAATCTCCTTAACATGGCCTTTGTTCACTTTGTTAAAACGACAAGCTTATAAAACAGCAACACCCAAAAGTGGATTTTGACATGGAATATTTCGCCTCGGTGATGGAGGAGTTTTTCTCCGAACATGAAGTGCTTTCTCTGACATTGTCCGGAGAGAAAGTAGGAGCTTGGTTTAAGAATTAGGAAGCCAATTACAACTTTAGAATGAAAATGATCCGGAACTTAACAACTCAACGGAGTGATCCCACCGCATGACCGAAGAGCTGCAAACCACACAAACCATCACCTTAAAAGGCCGAGACGAAGCTGTTGCCCTTCTCGGCAGTCGCGATCAAAACCTCCGGATGATTCGTGAAGCCATAGGCACCAAAGTGATTGCCCGCGGAGATACGATCCAGATTATCGGCAGTGAAGAGGAAATCTCCCAGGTTGAACGCATTATCGATCAGCTTCGCCACATGCTGAAGAAACAAGGCCAGCTTACTCCCGATGATGTGAATACTGTGGTGGCCATTGTTCAAGAAGGGGGCGAAGGAGAAGGGCAACAGAATTTCACCGTCTTGGGTGGGGGCCGCAGTATCCGCGCTCGCACCGACGGCCAAGCGGGCTATGTCAAAGCCATGCGGGATAAGGATTTGGTGATCTGTGTCGGGCCGGCAGGATCAGGGAAAACTTATTTGGCCGTGG
>CAZPPD010001137.1:0-1806 GCA_964588185.1 uncultured Alcaligenaceae bacterium
TTATACTCCCTTAAAGAAATTGTCTTCCCATAATACATTAGTGGGTGCTATCCCGGGGGCACTTCCGCCGATAATTGGCTGGACTGCGGCCAAGGGCACACTATCCTGGGAAGCATTCTTATTATTTCTGATTTTGTTCTTCTGGCAGATCCCTCATTTCTTAGCCATCGCTTGGATTTATCGGGAAGATTATCTGCGGGCAGGCTTACGGATGTTGCCCGTTCTGGATAAGACCGGCTATCAAACCGGGCGACAAATGATTTTCTATTGCCTGTGTTTATTACCAATTAGCTTAGTTCCGCTGTTCTATGGAATTAATAGTCTTATATATATCATTGGATCGCTGATGGTTGGCATCAGTTTTTTGGCCACAACGATTATCTTCTACCGTTCTCCGGGAATGGATCATGCAAAGTTAGTTCTCCGGGGATCGTTGTTACATTTGCCAATATTATTGGCCCTGTTATTGTTGGGATATACTGGCTTAATCTTTTAGGCTGAAGAAAAATAATGGAACATCAAGAAACTACTCACGAACCACAGGTCAATATGGGGATGCCGCTTTCCAATGGAAAGCTGGCGATGTGGCTATTCCTGATTACGGAAATCATGTTCTTTACCGGTTTCATTGGGATGTATATTCTCCTGAGATCAGGGACCCCCACTGAAGCCGAACCTTGGCCGAAACCTACTGAGGTTCATCTGGTGGAATGGATTGGCGCCTTTAACACTTTCGTGCTTATTTGCAGTAGCGTAACGGTTGTTCTTGCTCACTATTCCCTTACCAAGAAAAATGTTCAGCACGCTATGATGTATCTCGGCATATCCTTGGCCTTGGGATTGGTGTTTCTTGGCGTGAAAGCATACGAGTACAACAGCAAATTCTATCATTCCATCCTTCCCGGTCGAATTCCGGAAAAGCTGGATGGTCCGATGGGACCCCGGTATATGCGGAAAGTGAAACATCAGCTTGAACACGTTGATGAAGACCAACCCTTATATGATGAAATGCAAGCTTTGCTGACAAAGATAAAGACCACCAATATCAGTCCCCAAGAAGTCAGTGACGAAGCCAAAGAAATTGTCCATAAAACCGAAAATGATTATCATAGGCATGACCTTCATTTGTCATATGCCATTCCCTATGGGAATCTCTGGGCTTCCTGTTATTTTGCCTTGACCGGTTTCCATGCTCTCCACGTTATTGGAGGGCTAGTGGTGTTTGGCGTTCTTTTGGTTATGGGTTTACGCGGAGTGTTAGCCCCCAAACATGAGGGCATCGTGGAAATGACGGGATTATATTGGCACTTTGTGGACATTGTTTGGATCTTCTTATTCCCGCTTCTTTATTTAGTCTAGTTTCACGGATCCATCCTGGAGTTTTTAATGACAGACTCAAATAGCAACAACCCGGAAAATTCTCCTCAACCCGAGGAAAACCAGGAGACTCCAACTCCTAAAACGCAGCCGGAGGAAAAAACAGAAGCGGAAACTCCTCCAGGAGAATCTCATGAGGACCATCACGGGCCAAGCTTTCAATCTTATATGGTGATCTTCAGCGCCTTATGTATCCTCACAGCTAGTTCCTTTCTTATTTATAGAACCTTTGGAATTGGCAGTTTTGTAGGTGCCAGTCTCATCATGGGCGTATCGGTCGTAAAGGCAACCTTAGTTGGTATGTTTTTTATGCATTTAAAGTATGATTGGGGAAATCTATATTTCTTGATCATTCATTTGTGTATTTTAACTCTCATGGTTATTATCTGTCTTCTCCCGGATATGGTTCTCACTTGGTCGCCGGAGGTT
>CAZPPD010001138.1:0-1803 GCA_964588185.1 uncultured Alcaligenaceae bacterium
AGGCCAAGACCGCCGGACCCAGCCACCCTAGTTCCGGTTCGAAAATTGCGGCGATTAGGAATAATCCCAAGGAAAGGGCTGCCAAACAAAAGTTGGAAATCGGACCGGCGACCGCAACTATCATGGTCCCGAGTTGCATGGGAATGGTCCGGCGAAAACGCAAGGGTTCAAATGGGACCGGCTTGGCCCAGCCGAAAGGGATGCCCAACAGAGGTGGAATCAAAGTGCCCACCGGGTCGATGTGGTCCAGGGGATTGAGAGTCATGCGGCCCATCAGTTTGGCCGTGTCATCCCCCAGTTGGTAAGCACTCCAAGCATGAGCCCACTCATGTACCGTCAGACACATCAGCAAGGGAATAAAGTAGGTCAAGACCAGCAGAAAATGCGACTCACCAAAGATCATGACTGCTTTGCCTTACGCCAATTCCGGCAATTGACGGGACCAGGGATCCAGTTGCGCTTCCTCCGGCGAGGCTTCTTCGGTGCCGGGTAGCGCCTCCATCGAAATAATGTGAAGTTTGGAAACCATGATGTTTGTCCCATCTGAGGTTTTCTTCAGCTTAATGAAAGATGCGTCGGCCCAAAGTATTTCTCCTTCGATGGGGGAACCCTCTTTGAGATGTAAGCGAACAACTGCTTTCCCGGTCGGTTCGGCAACCTGAGTGGTTGACTCGATCATCAAAGTATCCGCCTTGTTGAAAATCCCCGTCCGGATCTCGGAAGAGGTCATCGCTCTGTCAAAATCCGCCTTGGTAAGAACAGGCATACCGTTGTCTTGATAACGGGTCCGGCGAACCGCCAGCAATGCCGCTTCGTTGGCAAGATTCTCGAGGTCCGCACCAGTCATCCCTTGGGTCCGCTCGGCGATTTCTTCGAGGGAAATCTCTGGGGCAAGAGCTTTGTTTTGCGTGTGAATCTTCAGAATTTGCAGGCGCTGAATTGGGCCCAACTCCGGAATCTTGATGCGGCGATCAAAGCGGCCGGGACGTAATAACGCATGGTCGACAATATCCGGGCGGTTCGTTGCTCCAATGACTACAACCTTTTCACTGTGCTGGAAGCCATCCAGGCAAACCAGGAGTTGGTTCAAGGTTTGCTCCCGTTCGTCATGGCCAGTGCCGATCCCAGATCCTCGCCGCCGGCCCACGGCATCCATCTCGTCGATAAAGATTACTGCCGGAGCATTCTTGGCGGCAGTTTCGAACATGTCGCGCACCCGAGCCGCACCCACACCGACAAACATCTCCACGAATTCGGAAGCGGAAACAAAGTAAAACTTGGCGTTCGTTTCGCCCGCCACCGCTCGTGATAACAGAGTTTTGCCACAGCCGGGGGGACCCTCCAGCAAGATTCCCCGGGGAATGCGAGCACCGGCTTGGATCCAGCGTTTGGGATTCCGCAAGAAATCAATAACATCCCCAAGTTGTTCCTTGGCCTCTTCACAGCCGCCGACATCGGCGAAAGTGACCTTGGAATCCTCGGTTAACAATCGAGCCTTGCTCTTACGCAGGGAATGAATGTCATTGGTTACACCGCCCATTTTCCGTAAGAAGAACACGATAAAGAAGATGACAAATGCCGCCGGGATCAGGATCCACAACAGGTTAGAGCTAAACCAGGACGATTCTCTCCCGTAGGTAACCAAGCCACCCTGTTTAGACAGCTTTTTCGTCAACTCATCGTCCATGGTGCCAATTACTTGGTAACGAGTCCCATCCCGCAAGGTAACCTCATTCAAGTTTCCTTCAATTACTCGAAATTCAGAGACCTTGCCGTATTAAATATGGGTAACCAACTTCTCAA
>CAZPPD010001139.1:0-1800 GCA_964588185.1 uncultured Alcaligenaceae bacterium
ACCTTTAAGGCTCGAGGCCAACAATCAATTCTTGGTTCCCCTTACTCGCCACACTCGAACCATATTTTCCCCGCTCCCACCGGCTAACATCTTCCCGTCGGGTGAGATTGCCAGTGACAGGACTTCCCCGGTATGTTGAACCGAGCCAACCTGATTTCCTTCTAAATCCCAGATCTTGATGGGACCCGGCCGGTTCCAATCGCCGTTCCCGGAGAACAACTGTTTGCTGTCGGGGGAAAAGGCGATCGACCAAACATCGCCGCGGTGGCCTTGATAATCCAGTCGGTTGGTCCAGGTGGTTGTGTCCCAAACCTTAATCCTGCCATAGCGAATTCCTGCGGCGATTCGCTTGCCATCCGGAGACCAAGCCACCGAACGCACCTCGGCTTTGGTTGCCCGGAGAGTTTTGATTGCTTGGCGTTTTTCGATGGACCAGACATTAAGGGTCCCGTCTGAACTGCCAGATAGGAGGAGTTTTCCATCCGGACTGAAGGAAACCGAATTGACCCAGGATCTGTGGCCGGCCAAATGGAGGTTAAGTTCCGCTGATCGGACTTTCCACAATTTGACGGAACGATCAATGCTCCCGGAGGCCAGCATTTTGCCGTCAGGACTAAAGGCAACACTCATGACCGGTCCCTGGTGGGCTTTGATCACCCGCCGGAGTTTACCGGTTCCACTATCCCAGATTCGAAGGGTTCGATCATAACTTCCCGTGACCAACGACTTCCCGTCGGGAGAAAACTGAAGGCAGGTAATAATATCTTGGTGTCCTTCAAGTAAAGCTAATTGCTTTCCTGTCTTCAGATCCCACACGCGGCCAACCTTATCCGCTCCACCTGCCGCTAATTTTTGCCCATCGGGTGAAAATGCCACGCATCCAACCCAACCCCCGAGATGAAACGAATGCAATTCCCGACCCGCATGCTGTTTGGGTGGAGACATCAGATGGCCCCAGGAAATCAGATGAGGGTTCTTGGGCAGAGGATCCGCGGGTTGGAGAAATCCCGCCATAATCAGAGTCCCGACATGAAAGTAATTGGCATCGGCATCGGAGGTGGAGCCGGGAAAGTGGCCAAAACCCCCATTGTGATTGCGGCAGGACAGGGACCATTTGGCCGCTTTGGCAATGGCCTTTCGGCAGTCTTCCCGCCCCTGCCCTTCCTGCACCAGAACAAAAACCGCATCGAAAGTAGCGTGCCGGTCGCGGGAAGGCATATGCAGCAGCCAACTGCCGTCGGCCTTCTGATCGCGGAGTACGCGGGCTACCATTTCCTTGGCCTTGGGGGTTTCCTCGCCGATTAGCCGATAGTAGTGAGAGGCGTGGAAAGTCGCCGCGATATGGTTATTGAGGTAGCCGGTCTCATCCTGGACCATTAACTCCCGAATGGCCTTGTCGGCTTTCTTGGGAATTGGTCTACCGTAACACAAATAAGCCAAAGGAAAGAAACTCGTGGTGTAGGGGGGGAGCGATTTGTAGTCCTTCTTCAGAATCTCCTCAAAGACGGGCAGGGGATTATACCGAGGCTTGACCCCCAGGGCATGCAAAGCCACCAACCCTTGCGTGGTGTTGTAGGTCTTTCCTTGAGCCGACTTGGGATCAACAGTTCCTTTGATATTGAAGAACACTCCGGTTTTCTTTTGCCGGGACAACAAAAACTCGACGGTTTTCTTTTCATACGGGAGCTTCCAACCAAGCGTCTTGTGGATGGTCACAGCATAGGTCACCGCAGCTATATCACTGTAGGCACTGTCGGACATTCCCATATAATTCGGGTCTATCCCGGGCCGAAAGGAGCC
>CAZPPD010001140.1:0-1799 GCA_964588185.1 uncultured Alcaligenaceae bacterium
TCCGGCGTCAACTGAAATCAACGCGTACCGTCGCCGCCCGGTTACGCTGGTCGTTCGGCGGCGAAAATGGACAGAGGGCCACCGCAGAGGATAGTCAGATGGAGAAGATGGAGACGATTCTCATTTGGATCACGCTCGGCTTGGTAGCCGTGCTCGTCGTTTTGCAGGCCGCCGAGTATCGGAAATCACGGAGCAAGCAGAGCCTGATTATGGTGATCGGATATGTGTTGATCGCCGCAACGCAGGTGGTGTTACTGGCGATGCGTTATTCAAAGTGAGCTGCCAAGGTGCCGAACCATGCGATGCACGCGAAGCCCGAATTGCGCGTGGTTTTGAAATCGAAGATTGCTGGTTCGGGCTCGGTGATCGCAGACGTTAGCCCCTTGGAGTTTCTCCGATGCCGATGGCTTACAGCGGGAATGAAATCGCATGGGTTTTTCAGCTGACTCCTTAAGGGCAAGCATGGCACACATAATAATCTATTGTTTGGCAAAACCAGGGAGGTTCCGATGAGACGCCAATTTCTAGGGTGCCTTTGTTGGTGAGCCGAGTTTGAGCGCAATCTCCTTCCACTGCTAAACCCTTTTCCCCCACACCAGCTTGAAACAAATTTTACTCCGAGCTTTGAACGCCGGCATTTGCGAATCGCTGTTGCAGGTCATCAATTTGGTCCAAGATTTTTACAAAGTGATCTCCAAATTCTGTGAGCCGATATTCTACCCGGGGAGGTATCTCCGGGAACGATTCCCGATAAATGATTCCCAAACGGGAGAGCTTGGTCAGGCGTTCATTTAACACTTTGGTGGTCAGACCTTCTGCAGTCCTTTCCAATTGGCCGGGCCGGCAAATTCCAGCGCGAATCTGCGACAAAATATGCAGTGTCCATTTGCAGCCAAGACATTTTTCAAAAATCTCGTGAACGGAAACTGCCGAAAAATCCAAATTTCTTTCCATTTGGTGAGTACCACACTTAAAAGTGCCCGGTTGAGAGAATGGCAATTGCGTTTACTATTCTTGTAGTTTGTTACTCGACAATTATTAACTAAGGAGTAATTGAATGACAAAGAAAGTGACATTTTACCATGCCGGGTGTCCTGTGTGTGTCTCCGCGGAGAAAAGTGTTGTTGACGCGCTTGATCGCAATCGATTCGAGGTGGAGGTGATACATCTTGGGCAATCGCCGGAGCGTCTTGGCGAGGCGGAATCTGCAGGCGTCAAATCCGTCCCGGCGGTGCTAATGGAAGGGCAAGTTTTCCATATTAATCACGGTGCGGATATTTCAGAATTGCGATGATTAAATCTTTTAATCTTTTGGCCTCAAGTTTTCCTGCGGCTCAATTCTGATGCCCTGGATATCATCAGAAATTGGGGGCCTTGAGGCCACCTATTCTTTTCTCCACCCGAATTCTCTGTTTCTCGGGATGGAACCAGGACCTTTTTCCACCTCTCCGGCATAAACTTAAACACTGCTTCATAATTAGGTTCCAGAGGAACCCTGATGCATCCATGCGGTTCGAGGAATAGAGGCATGTCCGGAAGAGATTGGCCAACTGCAAAAGGTTCAATATACGCACGAGTGGTGTAATTACATTCGTAGGCAACCAAGGTCAACGGTTGATCCGCAGGCGGTTGGAAGGAATCTTCTTCCTCAATTTCCGCCCAAATGGCAGCGTGAATGCCGTTTGCATTTCGCGCACGGGTGGCACGCGTGCCACTCGTGCCACTCGTGCCACTCGTGCGTCGTGAATTAGTTGAGAATATTGAGGATTGGGAATGGTCCAGCGCCCGTTGGTATGCCG
>CAZPPD010001141.1:0-1795 GCA_964588185.1 uncultured Alcaligenaceae bacterium
GGTGATGAGGGGGAAGGTGAAGGGAAGCGGCTTTACGGCATCTTAGAAAAAATCGATGTGGAAAAAGGGACCCTGGTCCTGGTCACCCAACGCGACGGCGAAGGCCGACGCGAACATGTTCTCAGCCTTGCCGGCAAAGATATCAAGATCACCGGTCTCCGAGAAAGAAAAATATCTCTGAAAGATCTCGCCAGAGGACAACGGCTGACCGTTTTCCTTTCTCCCGCCTCCGATGTGACAGCCATTCGTATCGGCAGGGGACGAGTGGTTTCTCGGGAAAGAGGCGACGGGGATGGCGATCGCCGCGAGCGGCGGCGGGTTATCGGCTTCTTGAAATCTGTGAACGAAAAGGAAAGAAGTATCACGATTCGCCAAAGGTCGGATGCCGGCAATAAAGAAAAAACTCTGATTTTGGGCAAAGAAGCTCAGATTCGCGTTCGAGAAGGCAGCAACAAACTGTCCGATCTCCAGCCGGAAATGATTTTGGGATTGTATCTTTCGGAAGATGGAAAAACGATTCGGGAAGTTCGTCTCATTCGGGGCGTTCGCCGTCAACCGCAACCCCGGCGACCGGAAGGATTCTTCCGTGGATATGTTCATGGGGTTGGAGAAAACACCATTATCATCGGCGGCAGGAATGAACGCGGAGACCGCATGACGCTAACGGTAGCCAAAAACGCCGTTGTCTCTCTGAAAGGAAAAGATGCCGCCAAGCTCACCGACATCAAGAAAGGAACGTTGGTCTTTCTGCTGATGTCTCCCAACAAACGGGAAGTGATTGCCGTTCGCGAAGTTGAAGGCAGCCTCGGAGGAGACCGAGAACGGTTTGAAAACGAGGGCGATGCTCCCCGCCGAGACCGGGAGCGGGATGAGAGAGAAGGCGGTGAAGGTGGAGCTCCCCGCGGAGGCCGGGAGCGGGATGATAGAGAAGGCGGTGAAGGGGGAGCTCCCCGGCGAGACACGGGGAGGGATGAGAGAGATGGAGCTGAAAACGGTGCTCCCCGGGATCGAGAGTAAGATCTGGATGCTTCGCGTTCAAAAAGGGTAAGAAGAAGGGATTGGTCCAGGTATTGATCCCTTCTTCTTGCTTGATTGAAAACCTTGAAGGGCAAATAATTCCGGATTTTTTTTAATTAATCTCTTTGCAATCGTATTTGCTTTTGAATATCATCCATACCAAATTAATCAATTTGATTGAACCTCCCGCACAAGCCCACCCTTTTAATCTTTAGACTCATTCAAGGATACTCACCAATGACTGATCAATCAGATGTACAAATGCTTGAGAATTTGCGCGGATCGCATCAAAAGCTTCGGAGTGAAATCGGCAAAATCATCATTGGTCAGGAGGAGGTGCTGGACCAATTGTTGATGGCCATTTTTTGCCGGGGCCATGCTTTGCTGATGGGAGTTCCCGGGCTTGCGAAAACGTTGATGGTCAGTACCTTGGCCCAAGCCTTGGATTTAACCTTTAAGCGAATTCAGTTTACTCCGGATCTTATGCCCACCGACATCACCGGGACTGAAGTGATCCAGGATGACCCGGCCACAAGGCAACGGATGTTTAAGTTCCTGCCGGGACCAATCTTCGCCAACATTGTTTTGGCAGACGAAATCAACCGGACTCCTCCGAAAACCCAGGCGGCACTTCTGGAAGCGGCGCCGGAAGCGGACCGAGACGGCGATGAATTCATCTCCAAACAGGAATTGATCCAATTTTACCCGAGTGCTTCCAAAAGTGTTATGAAGCAGATACAGGCAGAAGTACCTGGGCTCAGTGGTGATCTGAATGCGG
>CAZPPD010001142.1:0-1792 GCA_964588185.1 uncultured Alcaligenaceae bacterium
CCTTTTTGGTTATGACCAGCCCCGCCACCGATGAACCTACCCGGGAATTCTTTGCCGACATGAAGAATTTTGGTTTAGGCGATGCCCAAATCAAATTCTTTTGCCAGGGAACCATGCCCGCGGTTGACTTTTCCACTGGGAAATTGCTTTTGGACCAGCCCGGTAAATTGGCGACCAGCCCCAACGGCCATGGCGGCACTGTTCTTGCCCTGTGGGAAAGCGGATTGTTGGATGAACTCAAAAAACAAGGGATACAACACCTCTTTTATTTCCAGGTAGACAATCCATTGGTTGTTATTGCCGACCCGCTGTTCTTGGGACACCACATCCTAAACCAAGCCGAAGTTTCCAGTAAGGTCATCGCCAAAAAAGATCCCACGGAAAAACTAGGGAATCTGGTTTTGGTCGATGGTCGCTGTACCATCATTGAATATTCGGACCTTCCCGAAGACATGGCCCATGAGCGGGATAGTGCCGGCAATTTACGGTTTGGGCACGGCAACCCGGCAATTCATATTTTCGACGTTGATTTTCTCCGCCGCGTGATGGGAAGCGAAGCCCGCATTCCCTTCCATCTGGCCAAGAAGAAGGTTCCCTATGTGGATGACCAAGGCAACCAAGTTAACCCCGCCAAGGAGAACGCTATCAAGTTCGAAATGTTCATTTTTGACCTCCTGCCTTTGGCGGAACGCTGGACAGCGGTGGAAACCACCTACGCCGAAGAATTCGCTCCGGTAAAAAACGCCGAAGGAGCCCATTCCCCGGAAACGGCCAAACAAGCGATGATGGCAAAGGCCCGGCGTTGGCTGCGACAGGCCGGTCATGAAGTCCCGGATGATCTCCCGGTGGAAATCAGCCCTTTGGTTGCGATTGAACCGGACGACCTGCGAGGACATAAGTTTCAATTTGTTAGTCCTCTATATATCGAATAACCATTTCTTGACGCCCCTTTTTGGTTCATTAACGAAATGCTTTCTTGCTTCCACTTGCAGTTCTTGCCAAAAGATTCAAAAATTCTCGCTCGATCAACTTGATTCCGCTCTGGAAATCTTCCTCTGCAAATCCGGCGTTAGGCGATTTTTTGAGCTAGAGTCCAAATAGAAAGAACCCTCACTCGAGCGGTATTCAATCTGGTGTTGCGGAAAAGGGGCCGGGTAAGTTTGTGCAAAGTACCTGATGGACCGTTCCGGCAAAAGGAAGCCGACTCCTTTTCCACAGGAAAATCCTTTTATTCCTTGGCCTTGGGAATTTAAGGGCAGTGCGCGCATTAGGACGACATCGATCCCCGAGGAACTAACCATGAGTTTTTCATTTCAAACGCAAGAACATTTATACAACCCAAAGCCGAGTATGGCTGAGGATGATCCGCTGGCTCGGGAATTCACCTGGCTGGATGTTGTCAGCGGATTGAACCGCGTCTTGTTTGGGTACTTCTTGATCTTCTTGGCCGTCTGCATGGTTATTGGGGTTGCGGTCTGGTTGACCTTAACCGTCGGGCTAAAAGGAAAAGGATTGGAGAAACTTACCATCGGGGATTGGTGGTTTGTTTTTGCGATAATGGGCACCGCCAGTCTGCTGTCTTTGTTTAGCTGGTGGAAAGTAGTCACTGGTCAGTTTCGCTGTGCTATCAATGCCCCCGACCGGGAAGGGGCAAAGTGGATGATGTTTGCCACTTGTGTTTGTATTGTTATCGGCCCGGTGCTCAATATCGTTGCCGGCTTTACCGATCCCATTCCGCAGGAAGATCTAAACAAACACTTGGAAGACCCCATCTTGGCGGCCTTCGAGCAGC
>CAZPPD010001143.1:0-1785 GCA_964588185.1 uncultured Alcaligenaceae bacterium
AGAATACGAACCTCAACCCAGCCCTTTTCTATTTCGATGGAAAAAGTTTTGTGGAAGCAACTTCCGGGGCTACCTCTACCCAATGGGCTATTTTCCTAAACGAGGAACAAGGGCAAGCCTATATCGCCAATATTGAAGTGAAGTATAATAATCCCGGTGTCCAACAAGTTCCCGAACCTACCACTTTGCTTTTGTGGTCGATTATTGGTGTTTCCGGTGGAACAGCTGCTATGTTCAGAAAGAGACGGGCGGTACAAATGTAGATTAACCAGGTGACCTGGATTAATCTGAAATGAGCAAGAAATCATAGGCACAATAAAAGGAATTTCGATTTTGATTAATCTCATGCCTTCTTTTCAAAACCTGTTTTTGAATTCAAAAATAGCCAAATGGTGGGCAAATAATCTACTTTTGGCTTCCAATCAAAACCACTCGAAATCATCACTCCTTTTTTAACCAGCAGACAATCCGGCAATTCCTAATGATTTCATTTGGAAAATCAACAGTAACATTATAGGATGTTTGCGCGTATTCTTTAGATAATCTCCCTAATTCTGAAAATAGGAATTTCTCCCTACCTTTGTCTTTGGAACCTAATATCTTGCCCAATGGATTGAGGCTACGCTTTAATTTTAAGCCAGGATTAATAAATGCCTAGCAGTTCGGAAAAAATCGAGACAGATCCTACCAATATTACTGGTAATGAGGATGGAGAGCCAAGAAGTACTTCGATGACATTGCTTCAGGGGCTTCGATCCAAAAACCCGGAATCATGGCACCGTCTAATCGAACTTTATGGGCCGATGGTATGCGGGTGGTGCAAACGGCAAGGATTGCAAAATGCAGATGTTGAAGACGTTTTGCAAGAGGTTTTTCGGACCGTCCTTCTCCGCATTCCTTCGTTTCAACGAAGAGCGTCCGATGGCACGTTTCGAGGGTGGCTGTGGGCGATCACTCGAAACAAGCTCGGGGATCTTTTTCGGCGTTTGTCATCCCGGCCTCAGGCTTCTGGTGGATCGGAGGCCAAGCAGCAATTGGAGCAGTTTCCGGAGCTCCCGGATAACCCGGATGCTTTGGATAAAGAAGGCACGGAAGTTCAATCCCTTTATCAAAGGGCCCTGAATCTGATTTCCGGTGAATTTGAACTGACAACGTGGCAAGCCTTTTGGCAAGTAGTTTGCGAAGAAAAAGTTCCGGCAGATGTCGCCAATAACCTCGGTATTTCCATTAACGCCGTTTATTTGGCGAAATCCCGCGTACTTCGCCGGCTGCGAGAAACTCTAGGCGATGATGAAGATTACTTTTACCAAAATGGTAGAAATGGCTCACAGACTCGGGATTAACGGATGATGGAGTCTGCAATCACCAAGAAGGGGCTTTGTCCCTCCCCTGAGGTTTTGAAGGCTTTCAACTTGGGAATCCTCCCTTCGGAGGAAATTGACCGAGTTGCTGCTCATTTAGAGGAGTGTCCCAGTTGCCTGGATGTGCTGCAAAAATTGGACGACTGCACCGACGATTTGGTATTGGGAATCCGGCAAACCGACCGGGAAAAAGAATCAGGCAATGAGGGTGACACTCATATTATTGTTGATCGAGTTAAACATAATTACTCGCTATTAGATCCCTCGACAGCAATATTAACCAGCTTAATAGACTCGAAGACTCTTAAACATTTAGGTCCATATGAAATCCTCGAGCCGCTCGGTGAGGGCGGAATGGGGAATATCTTCAAGGTTCGCCACACGCACCTTGGGAAGATAATGGCCCTCAAACTCCTCTCCCCGG
>CAZPPD010001144.1:0-1785 GCA_964588185.1 uncultured Alcaligenaceae bacterium
ACTTCGGGGAAACGACCTTAAAGGAAGTTCGCATTAAACTGGAAGAACGGGGCCTGCATCTGGGAATGAAATTACCTAGCCCCGTTCGCCGATAAATCAAAGTGGACTGCTAACTGGGACAAAAACTAAAGACTCACTACCATGCGACACCTAAAAGCCAAAAAGAAGCTGAATCGAAGTCCATCTCACCGCCGAGCGTTATTGCGGAACCTGACAATGGCCTTGATTCGCCATGAACGCATTATCACGACGCTTCCCAAAGCCAGGGCTTTGCGGCCGTTTGTGGAAAAGCTGGTCACCCTTGCCAAGAAGGGTACTCTCCATCATCGCCGTATAGCTATTGCCCGGCTTGGTCCTTCTGGTCATGCAGAGGTTATCCCCGGAGATCAGGATGATGCCGACCACCGGACTATCATCCAAAAGCTTTTCGATGAGCTTGGGCCACGCTTCATAGATCGTCCCGGTGGCTACACGCGGATCATTAAGCGGACAGAACGCCGTTTGGGCGACGCTGGTCTCACTGCCTACATCGAGTTTCTCAAAGAGGGAGAAACCAAGACCATTGCCAAGGAAGCCATGCCCGAAGCTCCTGAGATTGAGGAAGACGAGGAAGATTTGGAAGACGATGAGGATCTAGAGGAAGACGAAGAGGATACGGAAGACGAAGAAGAAACTTCCGAAGGAGATGAGGAAGAGGAAGCTTCCGATGAGGATGAGGAAGAAGGGGATGAGGAAGATAAAGCCCCTGCTTCTCCCAATGCTGAAGAAACTGCCTCTGAGGAAGAGGAGAACGATGAAGAGGATGAAGACAAAGAGAAAAAGTAAATAACTTTGGCACTTACAACACAAACGCCCCTGAATCGGTTTTTCGATTTAGGGGCGTTTTTTATCCTCTTCAATTCTTGATACCTAAATCCTTTTTCCTTCCTAACAACGTGTACACATCATTGATGATGGCTTCAATCCGTTCCGGGGTTAGCTCTCCGGGGCCGAACATGTATTTCCTGAAAATCACATGTTTTTCGTAGAGAATCACAACCACATCGGCTTTTTCCGGAAGGTTATATATTTTGGGCCCGTTTCCGGGATAAACAGAAAGAATGAGATTTTCAAATTTCGCCGCTTTGGGTTTTAGGGATTCAAGTAGTTCTTTATGCTTGATTGCCTGATTAATTAATTCGTCCACTTTGGTAGTTCGGTTGGAATCTACCACTCCAGCTTCATCCACCGAATTCAAAGCATCAGGGCTTAACAAAACAGAAAAGGTCTTAAAGGAAGTATCAAAATCCTTTTTCACCATCCCATCCAACTTCTCCAGCAAATGCGGTAGTTGCTCCGGATTTTTCGAAGGCTCTCGAGCAAAAACCATTGCCACCGGCCGTAAGCCATATTCACATACCAAACAGTGATAACTGTCTTTGTTTTTCCCATTCAGGTTATACGGATGAAAGGGTCCGGGAATTTTTTTTTGCTCTGCTTCTCCGCAAAAACCCATACTGGAAACCAATATCAGAGAACCAACTACTGCGTAATGGAACCAAAACCGAAACATATCGAATTCCTCGTAGGATTACGTAACACTCTATTTACAATGCCATTGATCTTGCCTCCCGTCAAGTTTGGCAACAGGTCAATAAGTTCCGGCGACAGAGGTTGAGCCAACAACAGCCATGCCCAACCTATCTTCGCTCCAGTTTGGGTCAATGGGAAAGTCTAGACTCGTACTCTGTGCCGCTATCTTAACTACCTTATGATTTCAATTTTTACCCAAAGATTTCCTGATAA
>CAZPPD010001145.1:0-1783 GCA_964588185.1 uncultured Alcaligenaceae bacterium
CGGTGCCCACCCCTATAGATTGCGGAAAAAACGGTCCCTTGGTTACTGAAGTGAGAAAGTTCCTTAAAAGCGGCATAGGAATTTGCCAATATCGGGGGCGGAACTGGTTTCTTTCCGGACTGAGGGACCATAAAAATCCCGACTATTTCCTGAATCTTTATATGATGGCGTTTCAACAGGTTTTGTACTGCGTAGGCCAGATCAATAAACATTCCGCTGCCGGTACCGCCGCCAAGATTTGCCAACAGGTAAATTCGCGGTTCCAGAGAACCAATAGGCAGCGAAGTTTTGTAGGAAGCTTTTTTGATCGGATCGACTTCCATACAAGCCTTCAGTTCTTGTTCCAGCCGATCGGTAATGTGAAAATAGTTATCCACAAATGCCAAACGCCCTAAGGCCCGCACCCCACCGGGAACCAGTTGCCGGGGAATGCGATATACCATTTTTGGATTTAGCCAGTCTTCAATGATTGAATTTTTGTCCTTCAAATAGTGACTGGCACGATGTAAACGGGTATGAAACGTTTCCGAATGACGCAACGCCGATTCCCCGCCTCTGCACGCCATTTGCATGGCTTCCTGATCGGTATCCATGAACAGGAAGCGAATATTGGGTAAAGCCTCTGCGGAGCCGTAGTTTTCCAGGATCAGTCGCCGAAAGTGTTTTAAGGCTAATTGACCGACCGTACCAATTCCAATCACCAACCCCGGCATCAATACGCCGTCCGCCTGGACTTTCGGGACGGATTTGAGAATGGGGGGAGAAGTGGAGGGTTGGCTGGGAGGTGTTTCCGTAACTCCCGGCACTTCCGTCTCGTCGGAAGGAGACCCCATTGCCTGGATTGGTTTCGTGGATTTCTCGGTGACTGCGGTAAATTCAGATTTTGGTTCCTCCCCTGTCCGATTAGGCTCCTTTTCATTGAAGTTCGGCCGCCCTTCGGTTGGCCGGGAACAGGGCGAGATGGATGGATAATCCTGATCGGATTGTTCCTTGGGCAGGACAGGCGGAGTAGGCAAAGGTTCCACTTGAGGGGTGGAGGCAGCTATTAAAGCAGCCACAAAATCCGAACAGGTCGGATATCGCTGTTGATAATCCTTGTGCAAAGCCTTGTGAATAATGGCCCGGTCGGTAGGTGGGAGAGAGGACAAATCCGGTTCCGCCTGTAGATGTTGCATAACCAACTGGCGGACAGTTGTCCCGGAGATAGGGCGTTCTCCGGTTAATAATTCTTGGTAGACAATGGCCAAGCTGTATTGATCGGTGGTTCTGCGGACATGGCCGTCAAAGGTTTCCGGAGCTGCATAAACCGGAGTTACCCCGCCGGTAACGGAAGCTGCGGTTCCCTTGAGATTCTTGATAAGCCCAAAGTCGGCAACTTTAATGTGGTTGTGGACGAGAAAAAGGTTCTGCGGCTTGATGTCCAAGTGTTGCAGATTGCATTGTGAATTCATGAAGTCCAAGGCATCCCCGGTTTCCCGAAGATATTCCAGGAGTTCATTGCGGGGAATGCCGCGCATGCCTTGACTGCGGGATTCCTTGAATCGGTCCCAAAGGCTGCGGTCGGCCAACTCCATAACAATGACGAGTTGGCCTTCGATAATGTCCCAGCGTTCCAGGGAAAGGATGAATGGATGGCGAAGATCGCGAATTCGCTTGAGGGCTTTTAGTTCCTGTTCTGCTCGGGCTCCTTCCTCGTCGTCAGCGGTATCCTATTCGCCGTAAAAAAATTTGATGGATTTATAAAATACCCCCGACGCATCGGCTGTCCACACCTCACCGAAAC
>CAZPPD010001146.1:0-1781 GCA_964588185.1 uncultured Alcaligenaceae bacterium
GAAGCGAACGAAAAAACGCCGCCGCTATCAATGGGACTTTGATCCCTACATGGAGATCTTTAAGTCCAAGCCGGATGGCTCCAAACTTAAACGGCTCACCAATTCCAAAGGGTACGATGCCGAAGGTTCTTATTCCGCAGATGGGAAATACATTGTTTTCTGCTCCAACCGTAGCGGCAAAGAAAACCTGGAACTCTACATCATGGATGCCGACGCCAAAAATGTCCGCCAATTGACAGATGCTCCCGGCTGCTACAATGGTGGGCCTTTCTTTTCACCCGATGGGAAAAGAGTGATCTTCCGCAGCGACCGCAAGAAAAAGGATCATCTGCAACTTTATGTCATCAACGCCGACGGCAGCGGTGAGAAAGCCTTGACCGATAACCTGAAATGGGTGTTTTGGGCTCCTTACTGGTACAAGGATAACAAGCACATTGTATATACCGCAGCAGATCATTCCCAACCAAGGCGACCGAACTACGATGTCTGGTGGATGAACATCGAAACCGGTAAGAAAGTTCGAATCACCTACTCTCCGGCTGCGGATGTGCTTCCGGTGATAAGTCCGGATGGAACTAAACTGATGTGGACCTCTACCCGGACCGGGGATCGATCTTCGCAATTATACATCGCTGATTTTATTCCGCCGAAAGAATGAATCGGTCATTAATATCAGCAGTAGGGTGAAGACCCCTTGATTCTTGATCGATCTCGGCTACCAATTCCCGGTTCCTGGATCACCTTTCCAGGGACCGACAATTTCCTTGGTCACCCATCCGCCGTAGAAGTTCCCTTCCTGGGGTTTTACTTCTTCATCGCCTACGTAACACTTGACCTTCCCGGGAAAGAAACTGAGGTATTCGGCTATGCTTTCATAGCCTTCGAAAGGTTTTAAGTAGGCCCAAGCGGCTTTGGGAATTACGGTTTCTTTGATAATGATGTCGTAGTAAGTGGCGACTCCTTTCCACTCGCACATACTGCCACCGGCAGCACTACGAAGATACTCTAATTTGATGTCTGCAGGCGGTAGATTAAACACCGGGGGACTGGCGGTTTCCAACATTCGAACCGCATTCCCGCTGGCGGCAATTTCTATGCCACCGGCTTTCACCACAACTTTCCGGGAATCCTGTTGAATCGCTGGAGGCCGGGGATAATCCCAGACGGACTCCTGACCGCTTTGGGGTTCGGCCGCAAAGTCCGGACGACCTTTTCCACGATACTTCCACATATCTCGATGGCTTTGCAATGAATCCGACATTATGTTGTCCTAGATGGTCTGGTTTAAGGTGTAGAACTTTATGGTCAACTTCGAAATTGATAGACAGTACAACTCTTCATTTCCATCACTCGAAGTTTAAACCAGATTCATCACTTGGTTCTGAAAATAGCCTTGGAATTCAGGACCATCAGCTACCACGTAGTTTAACGTTTCCATCACACAGTCTCATCTCCGCGGTACGGATGAGTCGCCCGCCAATGCTTGGCGATGTCCACTCGCCGACAGATCCAGACTTTCTCGTGACCGGCAATGTAGTCCAACAACATTGCCAGGCCCATGGCTCTTCCCGGCCTCCCGGACAATCGGCAGTGCAACCCGATCGACAGCATGCTTGGTCGATCCTGCCCCTCTCCGAAGAGCAGCAAGTCAAACGCTTCTCGGCAGTAATGGAAGAAACGTTCTCCTTCCCCAAATCCTCCTGGCAGCACGTATTTGAAGTCGTTCGTATCCAAGGTATAAGGGATGATCAGCATTGGCTTTCTTTCCACCGTTTCCCAGT
>CAZPPD010001147.1:0-1781 GCA_964588185.1 uncultured Alcaligenaceae bacterium
CGATTTTTTCCAGAAACTTGGCTTCTGCCTCCCGGTGAACATCGAACACCAAATACGCGGAATCTTGTTGAATCTGCGAGTTCAGTTGCGTGTTTAGTAGCCGCCCTCCTGCTTCGCTAATGGTCTTGCGAAGTTCTCGATATACCTGATCCACATCCTTCACACCGACTACCAAAACCACCGACTCCCGAGGAGTTACTCGAAAAAGGTTGTAAAGCGAAATGCTGAACTTGGTATCGCCTTTTTCCCGCTTGGGATTCTTCAGGGGCGGTTCGCCCCCTTCGGTTTTCTGAATATCTTCGGATTCCCATCGAGCTACCGTTCCAAGTTGCCGCAAACGGTCGATAACCGGACCGGCTTTTTCCCGAGGCACCTGGAACTCCATGATGCCGTTGAACTGGCCTTCACTGTGTTCTTTCATTTCCGACAGGGTGATAATTCCCTCAGCGTTATTGACGGCTTGCTCGACCCCATCCATGGTCTTACCCACATTCTCCACCTCAATGCCTGCTCGAATGTGCTTGCTGACCATGAGCCGGGCAGCGACCTCAATCTCTCGCTCTTGCAGATGAATAGTCAGAGTACTCAGATTGACCATGTTGGCGTAGTAGCGAATCTCCCCAGTTATTTCTTCAATCTTCGTGCGCCACTTACCCAGTTCGGTTTCGGCTTGCAGAAGATATTTGATCTCCCCTTTTCCTTCCTTGAGGATCTTTAGAAGTCGCTCTTGCATTGTCTTGGCAGCCCGCAAGCGGCTTTCCAAGTCGGTATACTGCTTGGTGATATCCCGGCTGCCAATTCGCTTGCCTAAAAACTCGCCGTTTTTCTCCAGAGTTGTCCTCAATTCTTTTACCAAGGCATCCAGGTTCTGAGGGGGAACTCGAACTACCAGTGAACCTCGCATCTTTCCATTATCCAGCCGCTCACTATCCACTGTCGCAACAAAGGCACCTTTAATTTTCCCAACTAAGGATTGAATTTGCTCCACCGATTTTTGGAAGGAGTCGACCTTGAAAATGATCTCCCCGGAACGGATAATTTTGAGGTTGGGTAGCTGGTTTTGGGGATCTTTTCCCTGGTCAGGCGGATTCCCAAGGTTCCCGTCAGGTTTTGGTTTTGCCTGCCTTTTTTCCGGATCGGGCGGTTGATTTTGCACCACCATTTCGCTCTTGGGGGGAAAGAAATCCGCTGGGTTGAAAAACATCGGGTCGATATCTTGTAATTGCAACTTAGTTCCGGCGGAAACATCTGATTTGGGGATTTTCCTGGAATCAGGAGTGTATTGGAAACCACTAACCTTGGTGCTATCTTGGATTAGCGGTGGAACTTTTGCTTCTGGTGTGCCATGACCAGCACCGTTGGTTAGAAGACTTTCGAAGAACTTATTCATCTGGGGGTCTTTTGGTGGAAGATTAAAGGTTCCCACAATGGAGTTTGCGGAGTTTATATTCACCTTCCCGGCAGGATTTTCTCGTCGTTCAAGGGGATCCACTAGCTTTTCATGTAGACTCTCTTTTTCTCCCAATGGAGTCATCGAACTAAATTCCGGATAACGGATCGGCGGTGTTTCCCCTCCCTCGGGAGGTTGATTCGAGGGGCTTTTTCTTCCGCCCAAATTTATTGATCTGCTATCATCAATTATTTCAGGCAAGCGAAAAGGCAAACCCGCCCAAATTTTGCCGGACTCCCTGCTGGGAAAAAACTCCCCTTGCTCGATCACCCGGCTCATACCTGCGCCCGCCAAGGTCAAAATTAGAATTGCTGCCACGACTGCGGAAATC
>CAZPPD010001148.1:0-1776 GCA_964588185.1 uncultured Alcaligenaceae bacterium
TATAAAATGTAACAAATGTTGCTTCTGTTACCTTTGCGGTTTTTTTCCATCTTTGTTTTTTGTTGTAAAAAAATTAAATCCGCTAAAGCCGCGACTCCATTCCGGGGGGTTATTCGGTTGCTGCCCTCGCATTGACGCCAGATGGAAAATATTGGGCTGCTACCGATAAACTCGGTCCTATCTATGTTCGCAAGACAGCCAATAAGGAAGAGGTGTGCCGCATCCGAGGAATGTTCCCGCCCAGGAAGGTTGGTATTTCTTCCATTTTGTTTCTGATGGATAACCGTACCTTGGTTTATCCTGGAAACAAAAAAGGGAATCTATTCCTTCACGACATTCATAATAACCGGCGAATCCAAGTTCTGGATGCTCATGAGGAGTTCGGCATCCCGGAAATGAAGTTGACTCCAAATGGCCGGATCATGGCAACTTGTGGTAGAGATGGCCGGTTGATCTTGTGGGATGTGAAATAAGGGAATGATTTAAAGACTGAATTCTGGCGAATCCAGCTACCCGAGCAAGGTCTGTAATTTCTCCGGGAATGCAATAAAGTAATCTTCGGGATTGAAGAGAAATCGAAAGCGGAAGGAATTATGTCTCTCACACCAGACGAAGTTCGTAAGGTTGCCAATCTGGCTCGGTTGGAATTGACGAATGAGGAAATTCCGCAAATGACCCAGCACTTAAGCGCAATCGTCGACTACATGGATAAGCTGAAACAAGTGGACACGGAGAACGTCGAACCGCTTGCTCACCCCCTTCCGGTCCAGAATGTTTTTCGCGAAGACGAATTAAAAGAATCGCTTTCGGTCAATGAAGCCTTGCAGAATGCCCCTCAGCGAGAGGATGATTTTTTTGGTGTTCCTCCGGTCTTAGACTAATCCTACTCACCCGTTTTGTCGGACCTCAATTGATGAGCACACAATCGGCTGGCCAACTCTTAGAAGATCTCGAACAAGGCAAAACAACTGCACTGGAATTAACCCAGCGTTGCTTGGATACCATTCGAGAGCAGAACCCGAAACTGCAAGCATTCTTGTTTGTAGATGATGATGCGGCGCTTGAACAAGCAAAACAAGTTGATGAGAAACGCAATAAGGGACAAACGCTGGGGAAATTGGCCGGACTGCCGGTCGCGGTGAAAGACAACATCTGTATTGCCGGCCAAGTTACTACGGCCGGGAGTAAGATCCTGGAGGATTTTATCCCTCCTTACGATGCCGAAGTAATATCGCGAATGAAAAATGCGGATGCCGTCCTGATTGGCAAGACCAACCTGGATGAGTTTGGCATGGGATCTACCAATGAAAACAGCGGGTTTTCTGTCTCCCGCAATCCCTGGAATCCGGATTGTGTTCCCGGGGGGTCAAGTGGCGGATCGGCAGTTGCCGTGGCTACCGGAATGGTTCCCGTGGCACTTGGGTCCGATACCGGCGGTTCCATTCGGCAACCCGCGAGCCTGTGTGGAGTTACCGGGCTGAAGCCTACCTACGGCCGAGTCTCCCGCTATGGGTTGATTGCTTATGGGAGTTCTCTGGATCAAATTGGATCGATGGGCAAAACAGTCGAAGATATCGCACTCCTCTTGGAAACAATAGCCGGACACGATGACCGCGACAGCACAAGTGTTTCCCGCGAAGTACCCAAGTATACGTCTACTCTGAAAGAGCCGGTGCAAACCTTAACCATCGGCATCGACAAAGAACATCTTTCCGAAGGTACCGATCCGGAAGTACAAAAAGCTGTCCTTGAAGCCATCAAGGTTTATGAGGGGCT
>CAZPPD010001149.1:0-1774 GCA_964588185.1 uncultured Alcaligenaceae bacterium
GGATTAATTGGGGCTATTCTATCCTCGCTTGATTCGATGATGAACTCAGCATCTACGATCGTTACATTCGATATATATAGGCGGTTTATAAATCCCGAGGCTACCGAAAAGCAACTGATTTGGGTCGGGCGATTATGGATTGTGCTATTTATAACCGGCGCGGCTACCATGACTATCTTCTTTATGGATCCGAACTCAGAATCCAGTTTCTTCCTGAATATTGCCAAGCACCAATCAAGTCTGATAGCCGGACTTGTCGTTTCCTTTGGCTTAGGCATGTTATGGAAGCGAGCTACTGCAACGGCCGGAGTAGTTGCCATCGTGTCCGGGGTAGTGTTCTCATATGGATTGCCGTACTTCTATCCAATCGCGGCACCGGAAGGCAGTCCCCTGCATTATTGGTTTGGACCGCAATTAAATTTCATGCACAGTGTCTTTTTGGCGGCGATATTGTCAGCCCTATTGCATATTATCGTCAGCCTGAGCACCCAGCCGGATGCGGAGAAAAGCAAACTGACGTGGACGGAACTCGGAGGTCATGAAGCTTCTACTTTGTGGAAATTTGCGGGAGCCATGGCCGTTACTCTTGGGATTTATGCCTATCTTGGGATTTCCGTTTACCAGGAAAATATGACTCCAAAGATCGCCGCTTACATCGCCGGCGGCTGGACAATGGGAGTGATTTGGCTTTCCTTAGTTGTCTATCTCCAAAGGCATCCCGAGAAGTCACTTCAACCCCTTCAAATTATCCAGGAAGACCGGTTTTGGGCGGGATTATTGGCAGGGTGTGCGGTGTTTATTATGTTCTTCTTCTGGTGAGGCAAGGACGGGAAGCGGAAAAGCAAATGTCAGATTCTCATAAAAATCCTGTTTGCCTGATAACCGGCGGAACCTCCGGGGTTGGCTTGGCGGTTGCGCTGGAATTTGGCCGCCGCGGTTACTGTATTGCCACTTGCGGCCGAGATGAAGCCGCCTTGAACGAAGCTCACAAAGCAATATCGGAGGTTGCTCCTGATTGTGAAGTATTGCAACTGGAATTGTCCGAACCGGGGAAGCCCCGGAAGTTCGTGGACAAAGTTCTTGGGAAATTCAACCGGCTTGATGTTCTGGTCAACAACGCCGGCAATGCTCCCAAAGGCGGCATTGAGAATTTCCCGGCAGAGGAATTCAAGAGATGCTTGGCTGTCAACGTGGAAGCTGTTTTCCATTGCACCCAAGCCGTTTGGCCGCAGATGAAAGGACAGAAAAAAGGGATCATTATCAACATTTCTTCGCTGGCATCGGTTGACCCTTTTCCCGGATTCAGTGTTTATGGGGGATGCAAAGCGTGGGTCAACCTCTTTACCAAGGCGATTGCCGATGAAGGAAAACCGTTGGGTATTCAGGTTTTTAGTGTGGCTTTAGGAGCAGTGGAGACAAAGATGCTTCGAGGTTTGTTCCCGGATTTTCCCGACGATCAAACGCTAAGCCCAAAGGAAGTAGCCGAATTTATTGGCAAGATTTGCGAAGAGCCTTTTCACCATGCAACCGGGCAAACCTTCTTTCTTAAGAAATGAGAAGAAATCCATTATAATATATCCTCGTCGCATTTTTCTCTTACCCTTTTAAATCCAATATACATATGAAAAAAACTCGGCCTCAGACTGTTACGGTTCTGGCAATCTTAAATATTATTTTCGGCAGCCTTGGGTTGCTGTGTTCCATCTGCCTGGGTTTGGCGGCTTTTTTGTTGTTTGGGGTGGTCTTGAACGATCCCAAAGTCGCCCAGCAAATG
>CAZPPD010001150.1:0-1771 GCA_964588185.1 uncultured Alcaligenaceae bacterium
CACCTTATCTCAGAAGGCGAAGATGGACCCCACCGTCTTGTGCGGATAGAGGGGAAAGGAGGGATTTGCGTTTACAACGCCGAAACCTGGAAACTTGAAAATCGATTTCATGGCTGGCACGAGGGTGTGTCTGGAATCACATTCTCGGACGAGGGCTTTCTTGTCCACGGTTACATGGCCATCACCGGAGAACATCCTCATTTTAACTACCATCCGGAGATTCAATTTCGAATTCTAGAAACAGGCGAACTGGTCCGGAGAATTAAGCTTCAAGAAGAATATGTTTCTTATCATTGGTTACGCTTTTCCCACTCCGGCAAATTATATGCTGCAAATCGGGAATTGCTTTTGTGCGAAATCCATCCAGATGGATCGGTCACCTATCCTCTTGGTATGCGGTGCTTGCCGCAAGCAAATAGTTTCGAAGTAATTGACAATTCCGTTCTGATCGGGATGGGTGGGGGTTCCTTGCATTTGTTCGATTTGGAAACCGGGAGAGAAACCTGGAACGACCGAGACAAAAGGGGGAGTTGCGACACTGTTGGAGTGTCTGACGATGGGAACTGGGTTCTAACAGGTGGTTACAATGCCGGACCGCCGAGACTTTGGCGGCTTCCAATGCGATCAATCACCCCGTGATTTCGCGGTAGGATTTCGGCGACCGTGGTATACCGCCGCATTGGCGGCGACCCTGGGCTTTGTTGGATAACGGCTTCGCACTAAAGCAGAACTCAGGTTCAAAAGTCCCCTGCTAGAGAGCATTTAATTACGGCGTGGTTCAGGAAATAATCCACCTAAGGCTGATTTTTAATGTTTTACGAACGGAACAAAGTTACAATCCCCTCCAATAGAAAAAACATCCCCGGAGGTTTTATGATAAGTGCAATGAAGTTTAGCGTCGTGGTTATATTCTTATCTGCTGTCATTTTCGGTAAACCGGCATTTGCATATGCAACTCAACAAAACACCAACCCAAAGCGCCCGAATATCATTTTCTTTCTCACCGACGACCAACGGTTTGATGTCATGGGCTGTGCTGGTCATCCGGTCATCAAAACTCCAACCATGGACAGCCTTGCCAAGCGCGGAATACGCTTTACAAATGCGTTTGTCACCACTTCCATCTGCGCCGCCAGCCGGGCCTCTATTTTAACCGGATTGGTGGAAAGGACGCATCGGTTTACTTTCGGAACTCCCCCAATCAGCCGGGACCATTGCTTTGACAGCTACCCACTGGTTTTACGCCGGACCGGCTATCGCACTGGGTTCATCGGCAAATTCGGCGTGGCTGTTGCCAGGGGAATGAAACAGGAAATGTTTGATTTCTTTGTTCCCTTGTCGCGGAATCCTTATTTCCGCAAAGCTGCCGATGGGTCCAAGCGGCATATTTCCGAGCTGGCGGGTGATCATGCGATTCGGTTCCTAAAAGACTGCAAAAAGGGTCACCCTTTCTGCTTGTCGATCAGTTTTAACGCTCCTCACGCGGAAGATAGCGATAAGGAAAATCATTATCCCTATCCCAAAGCCATGAACGGCATGTACGACGACATCAAAGTGCCCGCTCCAAGGTTATCCGACCCGGCCATCTTCAAAAGCCAACCCAAATTTCTGCAGAATTCCATGAACCGCGACCGCTATTTCTGGCGTTGGGATACCCCCGAGAAATACCAAAAGAATATCAAGAGTTACTTCCGCATGATCAGTGGCGTCGACCGGGTGATGGGCCGAGTGCTGGCGGAATTGGAACGGCTTGGTCTGGATGAGAATACGG
>CAZPPD010001151.1:0-1767 GCA_964588185.1 uncultured Alcaligenaceae bacterium
CTGGAAAAAGAAAAAGGGCAAAGAAACGTATTCATTGGGAAAAAGATGCTCAGGAGAATCGGGGCCGATCGGCAGAATTGGCCCCAGGGCTGTTTTTCATCGAGGCTTAATTTGGTGAGTAAGAGGACGCAGCCTTCACGATCGCTTTTTGGTTGGTGAAGTAGCTTGCGCCAAGGGACGCTCGTGGCTCGGCTGGGACGCAATGGCAGGATTGTCATTTCTTGGGTTGGATTCGTCAGAACAAACCCAACCCAAGACGGCGGAGCACCTAACCCTAGAACTCGCCAAGGGCTTCGCCGAACGCTCGCGTTCCCAGTGCCTGCCAGGTTGCCGGCTCAATTTGGTTCGAGAAAAATCGCACCGAACCATCGGCGAGGCACGCATTCACGCCGCCTGTGTGTCGACTTCGGGCAGACGCATAGACGTTGCCATTGAATCGGTTTTCGAAGCACTTCATGGGGCTGTCATCGGGAATGTTGTCCGCACAGCAGGGGATCACGTCTGGGATGGAGGAGTTCGGGGGATTGCGGGTGGTGAACACGTTCCCGCCCATGGCCGGCCAAATCCAAACGCCTCGATTGTCGGTGGAGTTGCTGCCGCTATCCGGATCGTCCCAGGTTAGGACTTCGCTCACCAGAAGCGTGTTCGAGGTCCCATCCTTGACCTGTCCCATTCGGACGCCACGACCGAGCCCCCATCGCTCCATGGGCGGATATTTTTTCTTGATTTCGACGACCCCAAACATACCAGCGGCGCCACTGCGCCATGACCAGAAGTTGGAAGCACCCCAGTTGCCGACATAATTACCTTTCCCAAGGTTTTCCAGACTCCAGTCCCGGAAAGGAACCCCGCCGTTATCGGCCGAGGGGCAAATCCAGTTCTTGGAAATCTTACCAGCTGCACCGTGTCTTCCAGGGCCTCCGTGCTCCCAGTTGTCCGGCGGATTGGCTTCGTCGATGTCGTCGGGTGTGCTGCCCGCAGTTCGCATGAGGGCAGCCAACGGAGTTTGTTCCATTTGGGAGTAAAGGTGCAACGTCCAAGACGGCCCGAGGCAACGCACTTCCGTCCCGTTCACTCGACCACTTTGAGTGCCGCCCATGTAGTAATACGGGAGTGGTCGCCAAGTCTTCCCGCCTGCTTCGGGGAACATCTGCTGATTCTCCAGGCAACTCGGAACTCCAGGCGGGAAGCTCCCGTGAGAACTGTAATAATTATGATTGGCGAGTCCGATTTGCTTGAGATTGTTTTGGCACTCAAGACGCTCGGCCGCTGATCGTACTTTTTGTACGGCTGGCAGTAACAAACCAATCAACACAGCAATGATGGCAATGACGACAAGGAGTTCAATTAATGTAAACCCTTGACGAGAGCGAAGGCACCGATCCGGGCGTGGAGTATTCATGATTAAACCTCATGATAACAAATATAGTCAGGGCGAGGAGGACAACCCTCGTCTTGCATCCTATCGTTCGCAAATTGTCATTAATTGGTAAAATGTAGATAATACCAGTTCAAAATCAACCGTGCTACTAATTTATTCTTGAAATTTCTACCAAAAACAGAGATATCGAATACCTGCGGAACGTATTTTTTTTATCTACTTTCATGCTATGCGCTTTGCCGTCCAAATGCCATCCTAGTCTTGCATTTCTTTTATCGATGATCGGTCCCATCCTACCGCGAATCCACTTTTTGCCCGCCCGAGACTCTTCAAGCTGTTTTGCGGGTAAGTAAACCCATATGAACTAAGCAATTACTTCATTTGCT
>CAZPPD010001152.1:0-1767 GCA_964588185.1 uncultured Alcaligenaceae bacterium
CCTCAAAAAGGACTCCACTATCCAGCGGGACCTGCTCGGCCCTTATGTCGCAGAATTGAAGACCATCATCGATTTTGATGTCATCCGGTCTGCAGGATTGAAGTTAGGAGCCGACCCGTTAGGAGGAGCCAACGTTCATTATTGGGATCCCATCGCCAATATGTATGGATTGAATATTACGGTCGTCAATCGCGAGGTCGATCCCACTTTCCGATTCTTGACCCTTGATCATGACGGCAAAATTCGCATGGATTGTTCCAGCCCCTATGCCATGGCCAAGTTGGTGGATCTCAAAGATCAGTATGACATCGCCTTCGGCAACGACACCGATTCCGACCGCCATGGGATTGTCTCCCGATCCTCCGGCTTGCTCAATCCCAACCACTATCTTGCCGTTGCTATTCGCTACTTATTTGACCACCGGCCGCAATGGCCAAAATCCACCGCCATCGGCAAGACCCTGGTAAGCAGCAGTATGATCGACCGCGTTGCCGAGGATCTGGGACGCAAATTAGTGGAAGTCCCAGTTGGATTCAAATGGTTTGTTTCCGGACTTCACGATAGTTCCTTAGGGTTTGGGGGTGAAGAAAGTGCCGGAGCCTCCTTCTTGAGAACCGATGGAACCGTGTGGACTACAGATAAAGACGGCATCATTATGGATTTACTGGCCGCGGAAATTATGGCACGAACCGGAAAAGATCCGGGAGAATACTATCAGGAACTAACGCAAAAGTTTGGAACTCCGATTTACAAACGCATCGACCAACCGGCAACGCTGGAACAAAAAGCGGTGCTGAAGAAATTATCTCCGGATGCAGTAACGGCATCTACGCTGGCTGGGGAAGCAATAGTGGCCAAGCTAACCAAGGCTCCCGGCAATAACGCCGCTATAGGCGGTTTAAAAGTGGTAGCGGAAAATGGCTGGTTTGCTGCCCGTCCCTCAGGTACTGAAAACATCTACAAAATCTACGCGGAAAGTTTTAAAGATGAGCCGCATCTGAATCAAATTATTGAAGAAGCCGGAGAGATTGTCGGTCAAGCCTTGGGGAAAGTTTAACGGTTCCCGAAACCAGATAAGGGTCTTCCGCCAAACTATAACTGGAGCAGGGATTAAGAAGATCAAAGTAAAATGCCGAAATCCCTTATACCCAGGCTTGACAGGTTCAAAAGAGGGTAATTACACTTCAATTTGGCTTTTGGCCCTTCTTGGTGGCAAAAGTCGTGGTAAACTATTAAATTAGTAATATCTAGGCCCGATTGAACTTCCGGGAGAAAATACAAGGTGAAGGCCCTTATTAGTGATATTCATGGGAATTTGGAAGCGTTACAGGCAGTTCTCGAAGACATTGAAAAACAAAATGTAACGGAGATTTACTGCCTTGGCGACATCATCGGTTATGGGCCCAATCCCCGGGAATGCATCGATCTGGTCATGGATTGCAAAATGACCTTGTTGGGAAATCACGATCAAGGTGCCTTGTTTGACCCCGAAGGATTCAATCCACCTGCCGAACGAGCAATATTTTGGACGCGTGCTCAATTGGAATCACCCAGTGAAAGCCGGCAAAAACGAGAACTTCGCTGGGAGTTTTTGGCCGAGCGGCCGCGTTTGTTCAAGGAAAACGGTTTTCTGTTTGTCCACGGCTCGGCACGAAATCCCCTAAATGAATACGTATTTCCGGAAGATATTTACAACCAGCGGAAAATGGATCGGATCTACGCTTTGGTCGAGAAATACTGCTTCGAAGGACATACCCACGTCCCGGG
>CAZPPD010001153.1:0-1766 GCA_964588185.1 uncultured Alcaligenaceae bacterium
CATGTGGGAATCGACCATGCCTTTAGTCCCCGCCTCGAGGCGGTAAAAGAAATCAAAGAAATGATTGAAGAAGCGCCGATTAGCCAGGTAGCCACTTTGGTTGAAGGTGTTGTCGATGTTTATCGCATTCGTGTGGGAAATCAATCTCCAGTTGTGGGCAAGCCATTACGCGAGGCCACACTAACTCCCGATTCGTTGATCGTCGCAATTGGATCGGAAGGAAACAAATTTTTGCCGGGTCCTGACGAGGTCCTTAACCCTGGCGATATTATCCTGGTCGTGGGGAGGCACGCGATGGAAGAAACCCTCAAAAAAGTCTTTGATGCAAGGTAAGAACCTGTGAATTACCGGTACGTGTTCAGCCGGCTTGGCATTCTTCTCATAGTCCTTAGTGTATTTTTGTTTCTGGTTGCTGCTTGGTCTGCTTGGCTATTTCAAGTTGAGGACAACCTCGGCGAAAAAGCCTCCATGTGGGCTTTTCTCTATAGCGCGATTGCCGGTGCGGCGGTGGGAGCTGTAATGTATTTGCTCTCTCGCTATGAAAAGAAAATCATCGGCCGGCGTGAGGCTTTACTCCTGGTTGCTTTGAGCTGGTTTTTTGGAGCCCAAATTGCTGCTTTGCCTTTCTTTCTGTGGGCTTCGATGGCCACCGACATCAATCCCGAACATCCTTTTCACCAGTATGTCAATTGTTACTTCGAAGCAATGAGCGGCTTAACAACCACTGGAGCAACCGTACTTTCAAAAATTGCCGATCTCCCCTTGAGCATCCATTTATGGCGTGCTTTTACTCATTGGTTAGGTGGACTCGGAATTGTCGTTTTGTTCGTTGCTGTCTTGCCGTCACTAGGTGTGGGCGGAAAGCGGCTTTATCGGGTAGAAGCACCCGGTCCAAGTCCTGAAGGAGTTCATCCTCATATTCGCGATACCGCTCGGATATTGTGGTTCATCTATATGGGATTGACTATCGCCGAAATCGTTGCCCTTCGAGTCGCCGGCATGGATTGGTTCGACGCGATTTGCCACACCTTTGGTACTCTTGCAACTGGTGGCTTCAGTACCAAAAACGCAAGTGTGGGAGAATTCAACTCAGTCAGTATCGACATTATTATCATGGTTTTTATGGTACTTGCAGGACTCAACTTCGGGCTCTACTATCAACTCATTCAACGTAAGTTCAGCAGTTTTTTTGGTGATTTCGAATTACGCCTTTACCTGGGTTTAATGCTGCTAGCCGGGATGATCGTCTCTTTGACTCTCATGCATCAACCAATTCGTCTCACAACGGGAGAGGAGGTCGGGCCCTCGGCAGATCAGGCTGTAGTTCAAGGCATGTTTACAACAATTTCCATTCAGACCACTACTGGTTTTTGTACCTCTGACTTTAACCATTGGCCTTTCCTTGCCAAAGCAATTCTCATAGGTCTGATGTTTGTTGGTGGTTCTGCCGGATCAACCAGTGGAGGAATCAAAGTCATCCGTGTTTGGATTGCTTTCCGAGCGATACTCGGGGAAATCGAACGAGTTTTCCGTCCCAATGTTGTAAGGCCCCTTAAGATTGGAAAAACCGCAGTCGACACGGACCTCAAATACAGTACAGTGGCATATGTCTTGGGAGTCATCCTGTTATTCGCTGGTGGATCGGTCCTAATCATGGTGTTTGAACCTGCAGACAAGGGATGTGATTATGACACTGCAGCCACCCCAAGCATAGCGTCTTTATGCTCGTTAGGTGCAGGGCTTGAGAAGGTTTGTGCCATTGAGTA
>CAZPPD010001154.1:0-1753 GCA_964588185.1 uncultured Alcaligenaceae bacterium
GTGAATACGCTCATTGAAGTGCAAAGTCCCATCCAGGGTGGTCCCGCTGGGCCCGGAGGAATGTTTAAGGATCTTGGTTGTGTAAATGCTGGAAAGTTCCGGCCAACGGGTGGAGGCCCCCAAAGGTCCGCGCTTAGGGCCGACCGCAATCCAGGAGTAGTCGTCCACTAGAATGTCCTTCATCTCTACAACCAGTACATCCCCTCGTTGAGCATCTTCCAACCAGACCGGGCCGCCAATGGGATTGGCATGCGGTGGATAGCGATCAAATCCCGGTCGGCGAGCCGGAATAGCCAGGTCTTCTTCGGACTTAAAGTATCCCGTGCCGGCGTCGTAGGTTTCGATGGTGAAGGTTTCTCCCGGTTGAACTCGCAACAACGGCTCATCCCGCCAGTCAAAGGCATATTTCTTGGATTGTTCCCGTTCGATTCGCTGCATGGGGGCCACCACTTTGAAAACAGGGAAAATTTGGATCGGATTGGAAAATTAAGTTTGTAGGAATTGGTCTGGTTTTATTTCTGTCGAATTAATTTTGATCTTCTGTCATGAACAGGATAATTGCAATCAAATAACCAAACTGGGGAACTTTCTGCTGGTTCTGGTTGAGAGATACAAAGCAACAAAGGTATAATCATCCTGGGGATACTATCATTTTTTTCATCCCCTTCTTCATCTCCTGGTGGTGATCATGGCCAAAGAAACAATCGAAAGTCTATGTGAAAAAGCGCAGAAAGCTGTTGCCGAAGGAAAGAACGACCATGCCCGCAAGCTATTTCTGCAAGCTTTAAGTTACCGGTCCGACCTTCCCCACGTTCATTATGGATTGGCGACGGTTTGCTATCTAATGAATGATCTCACGGGGGCTGCTTACCATTTTAAAGAAGTAACCCGCTTGGACCCCAACCGGGCAGGAGCCTTTATCAATCTGGGAGCCGTTTACAATAAACTGAATGAGCATGAAGAGGCCATCAAGATTCTTCGCCGGGGGATTCAGCTCGATTTATCTCGCGGAGAGGGATATTACAACTTGGGATTGGTGTATCGAAAGGTCGGAAAAATCGATCAAGCAATCCAAGCCTACCGCGAAGCAACCCGGGTCAACCCGCGGATGACCGATGCCCATTACAATCTCGCTAACCTCTACCTGGAAAAGGGGCAATTCAATCTTGCCCTGGTTCATTATCAACATGCTTTGGAATTGCGGCCCAACTGGGAAAAAGCTCGTCTCGGCTATGAGCAGGCAGTGGAATCGATCCGGGATTTGGAAGAACCCGTTGAAGAACCGGTGGATGCCGACACCGAAGATGAACTGGAGGATGAGGAAGCGACAACTTTGCGAATTCTGGATCCTAATCGAGTCATCGACCCGGAAATCCATGGGACTATTCTTACTCACCTGAACCAGGCCACCAAAGAATCCGAACAATTCAGCCGCGAGTTTACCAAGATCATTCACGGGGAAATCGACACGGCTTTTAAAGCGTTGTCTACCTGCCTCCTGCAATCCGACAAGAATACTTCGGAGCTGGATTTAAGCGTCAAACAATTGGATGAGGCTTTGACCCATTTTCGGTCGACCAAGAAGAAGTTAATCCAATCCATTGAGCGCTTAAGGTCCTATGGAGAAAAGCTTCTTCAGAGTTAATGGTTTCACCAAACCATCAAGATCCTCCGCCCGCTGATGGCAGAAGCAAATTCAAACCCATCTTCTACAGTTCGGCTTGCAAAAACCCCCGATTTTTGACGTAAGTCC
>CAZPPD010001155.1:0-1744 GCA_964588185.1 uncultured Alcaligenaceae bacterium
GAACCGATTGCAAGAACTTGTATTCCCAGCGGGGATAATTTTCGATGTACAGGATCTTCACTTTGTTATCAGAGAGACGCGTTAAGCGTTCTTTCTTGGAGGTGAACTGATCATTATCTTTCAGAGAGATGACGGCTCGAAGGGGCAGCTTTCCGGCTTTTGGATATTTTTTCTTTTTAGGTGTGAAGGTTAGAACCTCGCGAATTTCCTCTCCCAGCTTCAGGGGAAACTCCTCTTCCGCCACTGGCTCTTGTTTGTCGCCCAGATAGATTTTGGCTTGGATAGTCCCTTTTTTGAAACCACGGGCCCGCCACTGCAGCGGTACCGAAACCGTATCATCATAAAAGATGGTATCTGCAACATTGACTTCGCGTAGTTCCAGAATGCCGGATTCCGTGGAGCCGACTCCGTACAGATACAAGGGGACGCCGAAGCGTTCACATTCTTCCGCCGCTTCAATCAATCGAAATTTACTGGCATTATCGCGGCCATCCGTCATGACCACCATGCCCGCAGGTAAGTCTCCGCCTTTGCGATTGAGGATTTCCATGATGGAATCGGCCAACCCTGTGCGCGGCTGTTTCCCGTCCAGTTTTTTCAGCAACTCTTTGATCCGCGGATCTTTTTCAAGCTCCTTTGCGGTTTCCTGGTCCTCTTGCTGCTTTTCCACCACACTTTGCACTCGCGTCCCGAACAAAAAGCTCCGGAGGGGGCCTTTCTTTTCCAGGTTGGGGAAGAGATCGAGTTTTTCATTCGTCAGGACAGCGGAAACCATTTCGATTCGGGCGGGGTCGGTGGGAAGATCTTCCGGAATTGTGGCCAAGATGGCGGATTTATCCAGCGACGTATCCGGGGAAACCAACCCCTTGGCAAGTGCCACGCGCAGCTTGTCCGCCGCCGTCATGCGTTTGTCTTTTTGCGTCATACTCTGCGAGTTGTCCAGGAGTAGAACAATGCTGCGGGTTCGTTGTCCTTCAAATTCGGCCAGTAAGATCGGGCGGAACAAAAGCAGGATCAACAAAATCAGTAGCCCGGCGCGAAGAACGCCAAGCAGAATCCGCCGAAAGGGGTCTATCTTTCCGCGTTCCAGGAAATAAAAAAGAATCATTCCCACCAGAATTACCACGCCGCCTAGAGTCAGCAACAACCCGGTCGGCCAAAAGGACGTCAATCCCCGAAAGCCAAGTTCCGCGGAGGTTAAGGTCATGCCCTCTGGTGCTTCGATTCCCAACAAGTTGGTAAGCCAATTCATGGTGTGATTACTCAAATTAAAACTTATTCGCAGCCCTAACAAACCTGACTGGGTTCTGGCAAATCCAATTACATTCAACCGCCGATCGGTCGTCCGCAGAACCAAGCCAAGATGCCTTCGCCAAAGGTGACGAACAAAACGGCCAGTAAGATCCAAATCGTCCATTCCCGGTTGGTTCGATCCACTGAGGCGTAGCTATCGAAATCGGTTTTTGGTTCGATATGGATTACTTCAAAGCCAAGGTAAGAATCTATTTGATCCTTGGTTAAGGATTCCAGGTTCGCCGTTTCTGAAAGATCCGGGGCTACCGCAAAAGGATAGCCGATCTTTGCCGTTCCCTTGCGAAGCCGTTCGGCCAAATCTACATCGTTGAACACATCCCCCGAATCACCGGAAACAAATCGATAGACTCCGGCTAATGGCAGGTTATCCAGCTTAACCACCGGCCGCCCCTCGACCGTTTCGGGAATCCCCAAACGTTTGCGGTCGCCG
>CAZPPD010001156.1:0-1736 GCA_964588185.1 uncultured Alcaligenaceae bacterium
AGGTGGAGCGGCTTGCATTAACTGGGAAAGTGAACTGAAAAAAGGCTCCGGTTCCTTGGTTTGGTTGGTAACCCCATCCTGGTACCGCAAGCCAAATTCCCTTTCAAACTCCAATGAGATGGCCCCGGTTCCGGATTTTCGAATCTAACATCTATTCTCCTGCAATTCCGCCGCCCCTTGCCTTATCTCACCGGATCTTCTATTAATCAGAAGTTACATAACCTCATTTACAGAAGATAACCATGAAACGTTGGACGGTATTTCTCCTTATTAGTTTGATCATTTTACTCCCGGTACTAGGTCTGGCATCTTTGAGCTTATTTTCCACGAAACCCTCAAACCTGGGGGTAATTAACGGCAAGTTGGCCAAGTGTCCGGATTCACCCAATTGCGTTTCCACCCAAGCAGAGGATGAATCCAAAAAGATGGACCCCATCGCCTTCACTGGCACACCCGAATCTGCGATCGAAAAAATCAAGGGAACTCTGGCCAAAATGCCCCGTGTTGCAGTGACAAAAGAAAAGGCCGATTACATCCATGCCGAAGCAACCAGCATGATATTTCGGTTTGTGGATGATGTGGAATTTTATGTGGATAAGGACAACAAAGTTATCCACTTTCGCTCCGCCTCTCGGGCGGGCCATTCGGATATAGGGGTGAATCGAGCCCGAATGGAAAAGTTCACAGAGCTATTTTCTGAAATCGAAGAATAATGGTCATTCCTCTGTTGGCGGCAGTTCGGGAAGGGAAAAACCATCATTTGTTTGAAGAGCAGCTTGGTAGTCGGCTAAAAACTTTTCCCACTGTTCCACTACTTCCAATTCCTGTTGGCGGACATCATTTACCTCCCAACGGTCATTCGGTTTTTCATATAGCTGATTGTTTCTGGAGTCCTCCAGATCATCTTCCGGAACCAGAAATGCCCAGTCCGAAGTTCTTATCATCCATTCCTTGGCATTCCCCAAACGAAATCCAGCCACCACGTAATCCCGCACGGTGACAGCCTCGCCGCTCATAAGAGAAAATAATGGCTTTCCATGGCAATTGGGAACGGGCAAGTCAAAGGCCTGCAATAAAGTTGAGAAGACATCCACGGGTTGAGTCAAGGCAGGCACTCTTCTTCCTGCTTCTGCTGATTGTGGTAGGCGAATGATCAAAGGCAAGTGAACCAATTCTTCATGCATCCAAGGTTTATAATCGCCAACCAAGCCATGTTCTCCCAACGCGATTCCCCGATCCGAAGTGACCACGATCATCAGATCTTCCAATAAATCAGCCTCGCTAAGAACATCCAAGACTCTTCCGACAAACGTGTCTACTGAAACCGTTACCGCGGCATACGAGAATTGCAGTCGTTGGAGCTGGGAAAGGTCATCGGAACTCATCAGGCCCGGTTGTGGATCCAGGAATGGGGTAAGAGGTTCGTCCTCAGGTTCCTCTTCCTCTTCCGGGAAATGACTCTGGAGAATTTCTTCGTCCACTGTCCAAGGTGGATGAAACACGGAAATGTCCAGCCAAGTGAGAGAGGATTCCTCGGCTTGAATTGCTTGGACAATGCTTTGCAATTTCTCCTCAACCTCCTCGTTCCGGACCAGATTGGAGAATTCCACAGTAGTCAAACTGATTCCGGATGATCCCAAAATCTTTTCCAGAGAATCGGACTTGGGGGGAGTATTTTGCAGCCAATCGAAATAGTAAACCCCGGTTGCCGCGGTGGGCCATCGGTCCAAGCAATC
>CAZPPD010001157.1:0-1734 GCA_964588185.1 uncultured Alcaligenaceae bacterium
GCAACCCTTGCCGGGGCGAAAGCTTTGGGATTTGATCACAAAACCGGAAGCTTGCCCCCGGGAAAATCAGCGGAGTTAGTTGTGGTTTCACTCCCGGATGAGAATTCCAAAGATCCTTATCGCCTGTTACTGGAATCAAGTACTCCAGTGGAAGCAGTTCATTTCCAAAGCAATTGGGTTTGGAAATCTCCGTCCTTTGCTCCACCACTGAATCACTGATGCCATTTCTCGACGCGCTCAGCGAATGGACTTCGGTGCCTTTTGTCCCTTTGGGATTACGGTGGTATATTTACGATCTTTCATTCGCTTTTGGAAATCGTCTCGGGCAGCTTTGCGGAGTTCCGGATCGCGAAGGACATCCACAGCCGAAAAGGCCAGGACCTTGGCGGCAACCATCATTCCCCGATGGCCAATCGGCGATCCGATCGCCGCGACATTCTGCCAGCTATGACCCGGACTCCCGGCGGCAAAACAGACCGTACTCAATCCGCTGGTGGGCACATACCAACTGATATCGCCCACATCCGTTGAGCCTCTGCCGGAATAAGGCTTGGTGGGGATTTCCTCGACCGTATCCTTGAGCGGCTTCGGCAGCTTCAGACCGAAATCGGAGCGGAGTTTGGTTTGTAACTGGCGGGCAAGCGTTTGTTCGGCTTTGGTGAATTCCGGCGGCCCCACTTTCTTGAAGTTTTTCATGATCATTTCTGAGAGAGGCAAGTTCGGAATGAGTTCGTGGCAATCGGTGGCAATGTCGACTTTGAGCTTGGTTCGAGTCATCTTGGCGGCCCCGGCAGCGATATCCTTGAGCCATTCAAATTGGTAGACCACGTCTTTGTGTGTGTTTGCTCGCACATAATACCAGACCTTTGCAGTGCCCGGGACGACATTCGGTTGGCGACCGCCATTGGTGATGACGTAGTGAATGCGGCTGGTTTCTTTGATATGCTCGCGCATGTAATTGGCTCCGATGTTCATGAGCTCCACTGCATCCAACGCACTCCTTCCCTTGTCGGGACTTCCGGATGCATGGGCCGGCAAGCCGGTGAAGGTGAAGGTTGCGGAGATAAGAGCCTTGGATGAACTATAGGTGATTCGATTCTTTGTTCCGGGATGCCAGTGCAGGCAAATGTCGAGATCGGCGAAAAGTCCGGCCAACAGCATGTAGACCTTGCCGATCACCGTCTCTTCGGCCGGTGTGCCATAGATGCGGATGGTTCCCTTGAGCTTATGTTTGTCGTAAACCTCCTTGACGGCCAAGCCGGCTCCCACTGCGGCGGTGCCCAAGGCGCAATGGCCGCAGCCGTGTCCCGTAGTTCTCCCGGGGGCAGCCTTTCGAGATCCGGTGGCTTGTTGGGAGAGTTCCGGAAGAGCATCGTATTCCGCAAGGATTCCGATGACCGGTTTACCGGAACCATACTCGGCAACGAAAGCGGTAGGCATATTGGCGACGCCTTTTTTGATTCTGAAGCCGGCTTTCTTGAGGACACCGATAAGCCGGGCCGAAGAGCGGTACTCTTCCAATCCCAATTCCGCAAAGGTCCAGATTTCCTGGTTCACCTCGACCAACTTGGGCTGAACGGAATCCAGGTATTTGACCATCTCCTTTTGAATGGGAGTCAGGGAAGCGGGCTTTTCGGCGATGGTTCTTTGGGGGTACAAGAGGATCCCAAAGGCCAGAAGCAGTGCTAGGTAACGCATGGGAAATTCCTTGTTTGATTGTTAGTAAAAGGCGGG
>CAZPPD010001158.1:0-1730 GCA_964588185.1 uncultured Alcaligenaceae bacterium
CCTTCCAACTCGGTGTATACTTGTTGTTGTTGCAGCAAGCTGTGGTTCATCGACTGTATCAGGTCCAACTGTTCACGCTGGGAATTCCCCGGCAACATCCGATTGCGGATATTGCCGATGCGGGCTCGCGAAACCGGAGTTTTAACGTCCCCGATTGGGGTTCCTTGATAAACCGCCGGCAAGAAAGCACTGCCGTAGTTTTGCGCTCCGCCATTGATTACCGGGGGGCTAATGGTAATGAAACCCGGCAGGTTCTGATTTTCCGTGCCCAAGCCGTAGAGAACCCAAGAGCCAACCGAAGGCCGAACAAACTGGGCACTTCCGGTGTGCAACTGCAGCATGGCTTCGGGGTGATTGGGCAAGTCGGTGTGCATGCCATTTAAGACGCAGAGATCATCGGCATGGCGGGCCACATGGGGACACAAATCGGAGATCATCAAGCCGCTATTCCCGCGCGGGGCAAAGCGGGAAACCGATCCCACCAATTTCCGCGAACGATTGCGGCCATTTTGGCCATCTCGGCGATTAAGTTCCGGCTTGTAATCGAAGGTATCCTGTTGGGCCGGACCGCCACGCATGTGCAGGAAGATTACTCTTCTGGCTCGGGGAGTGAAGTGTGGGGATTTCGGCTGAGTGGGACCTTGGTAGTCCGCTCGCGCTTGTTGCTCCTGGCACAAGCCTGCCAAGGCCAAATAGCCGAACCCACAGGACGAAGACAGCAGCATTTGTCGGCGGTTAAAGAACATGGATAGCCCCCAAATCTTTTTCTGTTGAATTAAAGCTAATTTTGATAACGAAATTCGGCACTCGCAAACAATGCCTGACAGTAACTAGTCCAAATGACCGATTGCCGGTCTGCCTCTTTGGGATAGCGTTTTTGCAGTCCCTGGTCGAAGCGTGAGATAAAATTTAATGCCTTCTGGTGTTCCCCATCGGAAGGAAGTCGACCCAAAGCCATCTGGTACGAATGACGGATGCGGTCGGCGGTGCTGATGTCGGTAATATTCAATAGCCGCTTGGACATGGCTTTGGCATTATCAATGACAAAAGGACTGTTCATTAAAAACAAGGCTTGGGATGGCAAGGTAGTGATGGAGCGATTGCCGACCACCAAGCTCGGCTCGGCAAAATCGAATAGCTTGAAGATTTCCGCCAAATCCGTCCGCAAAACTGCCATGTAAACCGTGCGGTGCGGGAAAGGTTCTTCCAGCGGTTTGGTATTGATTCCCCGTCCCACTTCTCCATAACCGATTCGAGAAACAATAGATCGTTCCGGTCTCTTCAGATCCAGTTTTCCGCTGGCGGCCAGCAAACTGTCGCGAATCGCTTCGACATCCAATCGCCGCAAGCTTCGCCGCCACAATAAACGATTGGCAGGATCAACTTGGTAGTTCTTCTCGTTGTAGGCGGCTGCCAATTGATAAGTGCGACTCAAGACAATGGAGCGGATCAGTTTTTTGGTGGACCAGCCATCGGACATAAACTTCAAGGCCAGGTGATCCAACAATTCCGGATGGCTTGGCTTTTCGCCGTTGCTGCCGAAGTTATCGACGGTCCGGACCAGGCCTTGGCCAAATAGATGGTGCCAGATGCGATTAACTGCCACTCGAGCGGTTAACGGGTTGGAAGGATGCGTCAGCCACTTGGCCATTTCCAATCGTCCGCTGGCAGAGGAGTCGATCTCTAAAGGTTCGGCAACTTCTACGGCTGTTAAGAATCCTCGGGGTGCC
>CAZPPD010001159.1:0-1723 GCA_964588185.1 uncultured Alcaligenaceae bacterium
GACGAAAATTATTCTTACGTCGCCGCGTGGGAATACCAAGGAATGAATCAAGAACCTGCTCTACATAAAGAAACGCTTGTCTTTGAAACTGTTCAACCATCCGTGAGGAGCTACAAATAATGGACCTGACGTTACACGTCTGGAAGCAGAAGAATAATGACAATCCTGGGAAGTTAGTGGAATATCCCGCTCGCAATGTTAGCCCGGATATGTCTTTCCTGGAGATGCTGGATGCAGTTAACGAAGAATTGATTGCCAAAGGAGAAGAGGCGATTGCCTTTGATTACGATTGCCGGGAAGGTATCTGCGGCACCTGCAGCTTGGTAATCAATGGCCGTGCTCACGGTCCCGAGCAAGGTGTCACCACTTGCCAAGTATACATGCGAAGCTTCAAAGATAACGATCATATTTATATCGAACCTTTCCGTTCCAAAGCCTTTCCCGTGCTAAAAGACTTGATTGTTGACCGAAGCTCCTTCGACCGCATTATCCAGTCCGGTGGCTTTACCTCCGTCAATACTGGTAGTGCTCCCGACGGCAATGCCATACCGGTTCCGAAAACTGCTCAGGAAAGAGCCATGGACGCTGCCGCATGCATTGGCTGTGGAGCTTGTGTCGCAGCCTGCCCAAATGCTTCCGCTATGTTATTTGTTGGTGCTAAAGTTTCCCACTTGGCAATGCTCCCACAAGGTCAACCGGAGCGTTTTACGCGAGTCCGCAATATGATCAAGACCATGGATGAGGAAGGTTTTGGTAGTTGCACCAACCATTATGAATGTGAGGCGGCATGCCCAAAGAAAATTAGTGTGCAAACCATTAGCCAAATGAATCGGGATTATTTGCGTGCTTGTTGGAGCGGCAGAGACTAAGCTTAGCCATCACAGAAAGAATCACGTCGAAGACCAGGCTTCCCACAGCGGAAAGCTTGGTCTTTTTTTTAGCTGGATTGAAAAATTATTACAATGGCTGAAACCAAAAGAAAATTGTTTATTTTTTGTTAAATCCATGCCTTAATGGAACTACATTCCCATTCCATTTGTCCAACTAATGTCAATTTATCTCGCCCTCTCTTTAAAAACTTCTTTTAAGTTTAATTTTTATCACTTCTCACCCCGTAAAATGTTTGGGAGAAATCATGAGATCGCTTGTTGTCTTTATCCTTATTTCGATTTTCTTTCAATCTAATTGCGTGGCTTTCGCAGCACCGGTTTCAATCACCTATTCTTTTGACATTCCCCCAGGTACTTCGCAAATGGATGATCGGCAAGGAAGTGAGGTTTCTTTTCCCTTTCCTGCTCAACCGGGAGCTGAAGTGTTCAACGCAACCGCCTACACCTCCCCGGCTAACCTCAATCTTCCTAATGCCACGTCATTTAACCTCGGTGATTTATCCCAATCCTGGGTATATCATGACCGTTATCCTGAAAATGGAGGCCTTGGGGTGGTTCCGTTTGGTGGCGGACACGGCGACAATCTTGAAGCGTTTTCAGGCGGGGGAGATGAAGTTCTCGTTTTCGAATATGAAAACTCATTTGAGTTTGAAATATTGTCCGTGGATTTGAATGGGGAGCATAACCAGAATACGAACCTCAACCCAGCCCTTTTCTATTTCGATGGAAATAGTTTTGTGGAAGCAACTTCCGGGGCTACCTCTTCCCATTGGGCTATTTTCCTAATCGAGGAACATGGGCAAGCCTATATCGCCAATATTGAAGTGAAGTAT
>CAZPPD010001160.1:0-1721 GCA_964588185.1 uncultured Alcaligenaceae bacterium
CATCAAACTTGGATTCTTCCTTTGGATCGTGTTTTCCGGGCAAGCAAGAAAACTGGCCGATCAATTTGATCGCTGGACTGGAAATCGTTGGGTTTTGACCACCTTATTGATGGGAGCTTTTTGTTTTCTGGTTCCGCTGATTCTGCGCTTTCCCATCAGCGTCATCAGTCTGGAAAATTGGAGGGCTTGGGGAATGACTGAACGCAGCCTTCTCGATTGGCTCACCGATTATGGGAAAGCAGTAGCCTTATCGGGGGGTATCGGTGCGGTGTTGGTGATCGGCTTTTATGCTCTGATGCGCTGGTTTCCGAAATGGTGGTGGGTTTTAGCAGCGGTTGCTTTGACCGGGTTTGGGATTGTCTATGCTTTGGTTTTACCCATTGTAATTGATCCGATTTTTAACACCTTTGAGCCGTTACATGACGAACAATTGAGGGAGCGCATCCAAATCCTTGCCGATCGCGCTGGTGTTCCGATTCAGGAAGTGTATGTAATGGATGCTTCTCGGCGGGGCAAGCATACTAATGCCTATTTCACCGGCTTTGGGCCTACCCGGCAAATTGTTCTGTATGACACGTTGGTTGCCAATCATCCTCCGGAAGAATTGGAGATTATATTGGCTCATGAGATGGGCCATTGGATGCACCATCATATTTACATCGGACTCGCCTTGGGATCTTTAGGAGCTTTCGTTGGATTTTATCTACTCCGCCTGATCCTTCGCCGGGCGGTCCATCAGCCTGCTTTGCAACTTCGCAGTCCGGCAGATCCGGCCGGTTTGCCGTTGATTATGTTGCTTGTTTTCTTAGGTTCTTGGCTGATTCTTCCGTTGGAAAACGGCATCAGCCGACATTTTGAAACGCAGGCGGATATGGCGTCTTTGAACCTGACCGAAAACCCAAAGGTTTTCATCGATACCGAAAGGCGCTTGGCTCGCGACAACAAAGCCAATGTGGCCCCATCCCCCTTATCGGTGTGGGTATTTAATACCCACCCTCCAGTTGTGGAACGGATTCAGTTAGCAAAAGACTGGCAGAAAGAAATGAGATGATTTGGTAGACGATTGGCCGAAATCCAACCGTCCCAATTAAACCGGAAATCTCTGTCAGGTATGGATCGCATCGAACAAAACAAACGCCAGCGGCCCAAAAACAAACACCGGTAGCCACGCTGCCATCGCCGGGGCGACAAATTCCTTATCCCCCAGGTACTTCCCGGTGATCGTGGCGGTGTAGAAGGCAGCACATAAGATCAAACAGAATCCCGCCGATATAAACACGTTGCGGTTCTGATCCCGGAGGATAATGGACAATCCCATAATGACCAGGATCATCCCCAGAATGGGCCGCGTTAAACGCATATGAAAAAAGACAGCCATTCGCGCTTGGCGGTTGGACCCGCCTTTATTCATTTCCCGATACACATTGTAGGTGGATTGTTTCTGGAACCATTTACGGCTATCGCGGGTAACGGTGTCAAAATCCACATCAGTGTAAAGGAAGTAAGTATCCTCATCGATCTGCTCGAGGACATCGGGGCGATTCCACCGGGAGAATTCCAAGGGCGACGTTTTCGTCAACTTCCATCCGCCGGTCCGAGGTTGGTTCTCCTTGGGAGGTATGTAAAATGCCCGCTCGGCTTGGAGGTGCAAGATAGATCCCGGGGCAATCGTATTGGGGATATCGCAGTTGAACTTGTCAACATGTAGATCATTGCGGACC
>CAZPPD010001161.1:0-1711 GCA_964588185.1 uncultured Alcaligenaceae bacterium
GTCTCGTTGTCAGATGTGGAGTTGTCCGGAGCATTCGCATCCGTGCCTTCTTCATCATGGAGATGCAATGAAAAAACTTTTTCCTGCGGTTGCGAAAGCGGGGTAATTCGCAATTCGACTTGGTAAGGTTTCCACGTAGGGGACATGGGAAGCAGTTATCCTTATATCGGAGTTGTTAAACAAAGCAGGGCAAGGGGCAGAATGGCAGTTTCGAAAGGACGGTATCCATCTCGCCGAATTCATTACTCGTACTCAGAAAAGATTTGATTGATAGCTTTCTTGGCTTCGCTTCCCTCAGTATAGGAGTAGGGTCGTCCCTCAATAGTTTGAATAGCTTGCTGTTTGACGTCTTCCAGCTTGCCTCTTCCGAATCGGCGAATCACCATCTGCAATGCTTTACGAACCATGTCGTAGGCGGCTCCGCCAATAACTCCGCTGGCAAACATCAAGCCTATTATCTTGCCAATTTCATTGATATCGGTAAGTTCCGAGAGATGCGGTTCTGCAGGAATTGAGGGAGTGAGATCCCGGGGGACCAATGCTGGTGGTTGTTGGGTATTCATCTTGCCCTCTTTCGTTGAATCCGCAGCGGCATCCAGTTCAATTTCGTCGTGCACAACTTCGTCAGCGACCAATCCGCCCCGGAGTTCCGCCAATTTTTCTGGGGAGATCCCTTCAGACGCATCAAACTCCAACTCCGGCAATGGCCGGCAAGGGATCTCATAATCGTTCTGGTTGTTATTCGTTGGTGAGGTCATGAGCTTTCTCGCAAAACAATAACTTCTCGGGCGATGATTTGATTTTCACAGAAGAGACGGAATTCGTAGAGACCGGGACGCGGGAACAGGAGATTCTTGAGCCGAATCGGCAATCCATGAACAACCAGCGGATCTTCCCCAAAATTCAGTTTAAAGTCTCCTGAGTCGTAAGTCGATGTCTCGTCATCACAGAAGATAAGCGTAATCCGAAAAGTACCCTCGCCGCCGGCATCGGACATCTGGGCAAACAAACAAATTTGCGGATGGATTCTGGGAAACTTGATGCCGGGCAAGGTCTTGATGGCGTGGACGACCTTGTGGAGGGAATAGTGTTCCTGGCTGGTTTTTTCGATATGCTCGCAGGCGATGAAATGCCGGACGACGGGGATTCGGAATGCGGGTTTACTCATTACTTGCTGCCGGGGTTAGTTGACTTGATGAAGAGGGTATTGGGGAAACCGTAAGTCCTAGGTAATTATAGTTATGGTTCTTGAATGCAGCTACCGAAAACCATTGGGAAGGGATAAAGGTGCACGTCTTTCGGGCCGAGCTGATGTTAACCTTGTTGCAGCGACATTACCGGCCCGAAAGCATGTCCGGTCCCTAGCATGCTTTCGGACTGGGATGACACGGCACTAAGTTCCTGAAGGGTCGGCCCGAAAGCATGCCACCATGCCACCGGTACCACCCGTTGCCGTTTTCCATTAGCCTTCCTTGTTTTCGGAAGGGACGCATATCAGGCATTGATCCGATACCGGCAAGCGGTCAGGAGCAGGACTGGAATAAAGGATCACTACATGCAAACATGGTCATCCATTGTCATAAATGGCCTAAAAGCGAAGAACTGGTTCTCACCGATAACAAACGGGTTGAATGGCTGACAGACTACCGTTAGCAAACAGCGATTTTAAATCGGCAGTTTATTTTACCTTTTGGTTTACTTTGCGCAGCTG
>CAZPPD010001162.1:0-1709 GCA_964588185.1 uncultured Alcaligenaceae bacterium
CAATACCCCCGATAACGGCTACTACCTGGCCAATCGAGGGTTCGCCGGAAAATGGTCCCACTATGAGCATCCCCTCCGTCTCCCGATGATTATATACGATCCCCGCCAACCGCAAAAGCATCGAGGCCATGTGGTTGACGAAATGGTACTGAACATTGATATTGCTCCCACGATTGTTGGGTTGGCGGGTGCAAAAACCTCCAAAGAAAAGTTTTATCAAGGCCACAGCCTGACTTCATTCCTCGAAGGCAAACGCCATCCGGAAAAATGGCGGCAGGACTTTTTCTGCGAACACCTCATGAATCACAGACGAATTCCCAAATGGGAAGGCGTCCGCGGTCAGCGTTGGGTTTACGCACGATACTTTGACCAAAAGCCGGCCTTTGAATTCCTTCATGATCTCAAGACCGACCCCGACCAGCTCAAGAATTTTGCCGGCAATCGGAAATATGCAGAACAGCTTCAGGTGATGCGTAAAAGGTGCGACCAATTGCGCGATCAATATGGCGGGCCTTACCGGCCGCACAAGAAGATCAGGAAGAAAAAGAAAGGGTAGAGATAAGGTTGGGCCGAAATGGCGGATCTCCAGGACCGACAAGAATAGATCGAACCGTCGTCTTACAAAAATCGCTTTATCTAATCTGGTCCTACTTCCACCGGAAGATCTTGAGGGCCAACCCAAAACAAACGATTCCCCAAGCGGTTAATATCCCCAAGTCCAACCCCAGTTGGGTGATTCCTTCCCCTTCCAACATGATTGCCCGTAACGCATTGTTTAACGCTGTCAGGGGCAAGGCTTGGATGAAGGGGTGGATCTCTTCGGGGAATCGTTTCCAGGAAAAGAACACTCCGGATAACAGCCACATCGGCAACATAACCAGATTCATCAATCCGGAAACGGCTTCGATCGTTTTTGCCCGGCTGGCGACCAGCAGGCCGATTCCGGAAAATGCCGCTCCCCCAAGAATAATAATTCCAATCAACGACAGAATGCTTCCCTGAATAGTCACGCCGAAAACCAGGTAAGCAAATAACAACAACACCAGCACCTCCGGCACTCCGAAAATAAGCCGGCTTAACATCAAAGCCAACAGGTAATGATGCCGCTTCATTGGGGTGGCAAGGAATCGCTTCAATAGTTTCCGCACCCGTAGATCTACCGTGACAAAGCCGACTCCCCACATGCCGCCTCCCATGAGGTTCATGCCAATAAGTCCAGGTATCAGGAAGTCAATATACCTGGAACCCGGAACCTCAATGGTTTCCTCCAATACTTTAGGCGAAATATCCCCGGCTCGGGCTCTGACCAAGACACTGTCGGTGACGTTGCGGGCCAACACACTGGTCGAGCGGTTAGGTTCAAACCTGAAAGTGTAATCATCTGCTTTTCCCCCAGCCGCCAGGCTGATGATCAAATCGGTGTCTCCCCTTTGCAGACGTTCGATAGCATCTTCCTCAGTCACGACCTCCAATTTAATACGGTCGTCTTTTTTCAAAGCTTCCATGTCCTTTGCCGAAAGGCTTCCCTTCAGGACATCGACTTGGATTTTTTCCACCGGTTGATTGCGAAAGGCGAGTCCCAAGGCAACCGCCATCAACAAAGGAAATCCGTAGACCCAAAAGATGGCTTCAGGTTGCCGGAAAAACTCGCGGATGCGGGCCAAGGTAAGTTGGCCCAGGGGAGAATATTTGGGACTGGCTTCAGTTTC
>CAZPPD010001163.1:0-1704 GCA_964588185.1 uncultured Alcaligenaceae bacterium
GCGCTTTTGCTTGTTCATCAGCAGAAGCATTTGCTTCCGGCGAAAGAACGAGGCGAATATCCTGGGATGCGCGCTTAATGCTTTCGGAGTCTGTTTGAGAACGGTCCTGGAAGAGATTAATCCAGGTGTCCAATTTTCTGGCAGTAGTTTCCGTTACTACCTGTCGAGCGACCTTGCCAACCCACTGCGTTTGCTTAGAACTCAGTAGTTCCTCAAATAAACTGGCAACCGAATAGACTACGGGTGATTGAGCCTTTTTGCGGAGTTCTTTGGAACCTTCGACCAAGGCATCCTTAATGTCGGCCTTTGGCGGCAACGGTTTTCCTTCGCGAATCTCCTTTAGGGCTTCCGCAACGGAAGTCTTCAGCTCGGTTAGGTCTTCCCGGAGTTTTTTCTGGGATTTCACCAGTTCGGTAACCCCTTCCGGACCAACCTTGCCAATCTTGGTATCGTCCAGTTGATCGTTGATCTTCTTTAGAGTATCCGATAGTTGCGTTTGAGATTTCACCAACTGGTCTACCTTGGTGGGAATCTCCGGTATTTTGCCGCCTAACACCGGAAGGACCTTATCGATGGCATTTTTTGATTCCTGGACTTGTTTGGCGAGCATTTCAAAGGTGACCGGGTTTACCTTGGCGGGGTCATCGACAAAGTTATATTTTTTAAGCGTTTGAGCGTAATCCGCCAATTCCGCCTTGAGTTCTTCGTTGGATTTGACAACGTCTCGAATCGCCGTCGGCAAGTCGTTGATCTCCGGATCATCCTTGGGAGCTACTCCAGCCTTTTTGAGTTTATCACGCAGTTCATTCTGAACCATCTCCGTACTTTTTATTTGCGTTTTGAGTTGTTCTCCTTGAAGGGCGTTTTCAATGAAGCGGCGATTGGCCTCAGCCAGATTTTCCTTTCCCCGGTCCTTTTGCTTGCGGGCCAATTCGGCAGCAATCTTCAAGTTGGTAGTGATTTCCTTTTCGGCTGCCTCTATCTCCTCTTTTTTCATCTCGTCCTTGTTGTCTAACAAGACATAAGTTTGAGATAAAGCCAAGGCAACATAATCTTTGACGTCACGTTCTTCAGAACTTGTAGCCAACTTTTCCTTGGCATCTTGATATTCCCCTTTGAAGAACATGATTCCTGCTTGGGCCAACGGAGAGTTGTCTTTCACAGCATCCGGGTCCATGTTCGGCGAAGGGGGAATTTCGTTGTAAGCCTGGTCGATCAGCTCCGGTTCCAGATACCAAACGGCAGCTCCCGCACCCGCTAAGAGGATCCAACCCAGGAGGATCCCGCCGATCCAGCGAATCATGTATTTGGGTCGAGGTGCGTAGCGAACCGGACGGTCGTCATCGTCCTCATAGCGGCGTTTGCCTTTTTTCTTTTTCTTGGGAAGAAGTTCGTCTTCCTCCTCATCCTCAAATTCACCGGCATGTTTGCTTTTCGGTTCTTCAAAATCTCCCCCTAGAGCATCCAAGGAAAGGCTTTGATCCACATCACCGGCAACCGGTGCTTCACCGCCCAGAAGATCATCCACCACCGCTTCTTCAGAAACCAAAGCATCGTCGCCAACGACGGCGTCCTCACCCACCAAGGCATCCTCGCCGACAAGAGCGTCTTCGCCTACCAAGGCATCTTCTTCACTTACCACGGCATCGTCGCCAACAAGGGAATCGTCGCCAGCAAGGGCATAGTCGCCAACAAGGGGGTCTT
>CAZPPD010001164.1:0-1703 GCA_964588185.1 uncultured Alcaligenaceae bacterium
GAATTTGGACCTGTGTTTTAACTTACTTGACTATTTTTTGTCCACACCGCCTAGTGTTCACTCCATTTTTGATCAAATCCAATCCGCATTGCCTAGGTCCGAAGATAAATCCGTTATAATCCAAATAATCCCAATTTCCTTCTCAGATATAATGACTCTATCCACCACTTTATTAGAATAGGCATTTCCTATGTCGGCCATTGTAGCTATTTATAGAGGACAATCACCGGATTACATCGGGCGAACATTAGAAGAGATCTGGTCCTGGAATCATTCCAAACTGGAGGCAAAGCATGACTATATCCAGGTTCTTTTCCCAAATCGCCAACCGAGTTCGGTAACACCAATGGCTCCGGTTTTGGATGAGGAAACCATCCGGCAATTCCGTGAAGACCAAGCTCTGCAAGTCAACTTGGAACGTTCCTTCGAAAAAATGCTGGACTTTTATGGTTTGCAATTTAACTTGGAAAAGGACAAGATCATCTGCGGGGAAAACTATGACTCCCGCATCGAAAATTGGATGAATCCATATAACCACAACTTCCTGCGTATCACCAGGATCCTGAATTGCCTGACGGCATTGGGTCTGGAAGACAAAGCCAAAGCCTTTTTCGAAGCCCTCCAGGATATTTATCGGGGCCATTCCGACATCATCGGCGAAAGAACCATGGAGTTTTGGCGAGAAGCCGTTAACTGAGCGGGGTTTGCCCGGTTTCCTTTTATTACCGATACAGGCCAATTCCGAATTGGTAAAAGGACACGCTCTGGAATTCCTTGCCGGTTTTTTTGTTCTTAATCGGCCTTTAAATAATGCTGCCAACCAAATGTTTTGGTTTTAATATCGAAAAAGTGGTATAAGCCATTCTAAATTACTTGGGTAATTTCCAGAGGCAAATTCCATCTCCTTTAGGTGATTGGCCATGATTACCTGTCCGTCTAAAGATCAATTGAAACAACTCCTCAACCGTCAGGTCGATGACACCGAAGTGGTCGAAATTGAAAGCCATATCCAATCCTGCGAAGCATGCCAAAAAGCATTTCAGGAGATCAAGCAAAAGTTTGACATCATTTGGGGGCAGACTCGCTCTTCCAATGAGCCGATTGCCAACGCAAATCCAATTGGCTCTGCCTCAACCATAGGAACCCAAAATCCCAATCCGACTGTGGAAATCTCCGAAAATGTTTCCATTCCCGGATACGAAATCAGTGGGCTTTTGGGAAGCGGAGCGATGGGAGTGGTCTACAAGGCTAGGCATATCCAGCTCCAACGGGAAGTCGCCATCAAAATGATCCTTGCGGGCGAACATGCCGACCAAGGCAAACGAACCCGTTTTCGAACCGAGGCCGAAGCCATAGCCCGTCTGCAACATTCGAATATCATCCAAATCCATGAGATTGGGGAACACCAGGGACTCCCATACATTTCGCTCGAACTGTGTGAAGGGGGAACTTTAAGGAGCAAGCTGGACGGCACGCCTTGGCAGCCCAAAGATGCGGCCAGTTTAGTGGAAAAACTGGGGCGGGCAATCCAAGTCGCCCATCAAGCCAAAGTGATTCATCGAGATTTAAAGCCCGGAAATATTTTGTTTGGTGTTGGGGGTGAGGCAAAGATCACTGACTTTGGTCTAGCTAAGAAATTGGATGGGGAAGAGAGTAATTCGCAGACTCAGACCGGAGCGGTTGTGGGCACCCCCAGCTACATG
>CAZPPD010001165.1:0-1694 GCA_964588185.1 uncultured Alcaligenaceae bacterium
CCAATTCCGTCGTCTTCGGTACTATTAATTTCGTTCCATAAACGCCGTTCAAGCTTGGAATCTCGTCGAATCGGACTCGGACATCGCGAAGCGGATCGCCGAAGAGCGGATCTTCGGTATCGAGGCCACCCTCTTCCTCATCCTCTTCCTCTTCCTCTAGCACGTACGAAACGTGCGACTGAACGAAGCCGATTGTTTCCGATGTTCCTCCGACCTCGAATCGGATCGACTCATTGGCAATGTTGGCGAAATTGACTTGCGACGGGAGAGTGTTTAGCTCCAAAAGCGATCGGACATTGTCAAACTTTGCTTCTTCATCGCCTTCCAAACCGAGCAATGCCGGACCACCGACTCGGATGCGGTCGATCCCATCACTCGCCTGCAAAGAAAAGGCCTCGCCTGTGGTGGTGAAGACCATCTCGGCCGTCTGGGGCAAGTCTTCCACCAAAATAGCTACGTCGACAGTCTTGTCGGGGAAGAAAATGCCATTCTCGGATGCAATGTGAACCTGCATTGTCCGACCGGCATTGCCTAGATACTCGAAGTTGACCGTCGAGATGTTGTTTCTCATCAAAACACTAACTTCGTCAACACCGAAAATGCCTATTCCGAGATTCTTATCCTTTCCCTGATCGAGAAATTCAAAGAAATGATCTTCCTGGCCGGTCAGTGCGGGGAAAACCGGTAAATCTTGAGAACCCGTTTCCGTTCGGGTGGTGAGCCGCAGTCCCCCTAGGATACTAAAGGGAGATGGTGCATCGGCAACGGTGCCAAGCACGAAATTCGGATCGTTCGAGTTCATTTGCCAAGTGCCCTCGAAGCTAGGCGCATCGTCGATGCGAATGCGTAATTCGAGAAGGGGGTTGTCAGGGTCCTCAAATATTGCTGCGTCCCCAGGCAAACCCAAATCGTTCTGGAATAGCACCTCTACCAGTCCTGCCCGTGCCGGGTCCCCGTTGAGTTCTTCTGCGACGACTTGAATCACCCCCGTGGGGTTGGAAGTATCCCAAGTCAGGCAGAATACCGGCGGCAGGTCTTCCGCATGCACTAGCAGAAGGGTGTCATCGTAGGAGAGATCAAGATCGATTGTGCTGGGAATCGGCGGGACTAGTTCCGGAGGTAATTCGACGCCAAACAAACCGTTCGTGCAAATCTCCGGATCGAGATTGCTTGCCAAGTTCAGTTGCGAGGGAACGTAAGACAGGTCCAAGCTGCCGGTCACGTGATCATTTCCAAAAAACGCACCTAAGGCACCTAGCGAACTAGGTGTTGCATCGATATTCAAGCTGAAGGGTGTAAATGGTCGATCCGGACGTAGTTTCCAATCGATTTCGAACGAGCTTGGCTCCAATCCAGTGTCATCGGTGGCAAAATGAAACTGATCGATCCCAAATATTCCACCTTCAAGGACCTGCTCACCGGGCTGGTCGATTAATCGGGCAAAGTGGGAGGAAGTTTCGTCAGCCGGCAAGAAATGCAAGAGGTCGATCTGAGGTTCTGCGGGGAGCATCGTCGCCACCGAAAGTTGAAGACCTTCTACATAAGCCAAGGGATTCGTGGGATCAGCGTTCGCATCCAACGCCGTGTCGATATCGATCGAGGTACTGTTGGGCTGGTTGTCCCAGGTTGCGCTCAAAGTTGGAACACCGTCTAATCGAAGCTTTGCATCCTTGAGTCGTGTCCCTTCCGGGAAG
>CAZPPD010001166.1:0-1690 GCA_964588185.1 uncultured Alcaligenaceae bacterium
ATGTCATGGTCATGAACCCAGGGACCGGCAAAGAAACCGTCAAGGTGATGGATTTCGGCTTGGCTCGTATGGGGGCAGGTCCATACATTCCTTTGGAGAAGCTCCGTGGCGAATCCGGCAACATCGGCGGCGGGACCCCTGACTATGTTCCCCCCGAACAAGTCCGCGGAGAAGAGGTTGACCATCGCGGGGACCTTTACAGTGTCGGAGTTCTCTTGTTTAAAACCATCACAGGTTACCTTCCCTTCGAACAAGCAACCACAACTCCGGAGATTTTGAATTCCCATTTGGAGTTGCCGCCACCCCGCTTTTCCGACATGGGTCTAGGGGGAACAATACCCCTAGAAATAGAAGACGTGGTTCAGTGCCTTTTGGCCAAAAACCCGGATGATCGATTCCAATCGGCGATGGAACTGGCAGAAGAATACCAGCGGGCGTTGGGTAGAAAAATCATCTTCGGCGATCCCGTCCCCGCCAGGATGTTGCCGGGACCCTCAGAGAATCGCATTGACCCACGAACGGTGATGGGGCACCTCGAAGCCTGGATGCCGGAACCAATTGCTATTCTGAAGCTAAGAGGATTCGTTCAAGATTTCGGCGGCGAAATCATCGAAAGCGAACCGGGGCTCATTCAATTCCGCCTCCTGGATCCGACCGCAGTTCCCAAAAAACAACCAAAAAATCTCCTGTCGATGCTTGGTTTCAATAATAAACCGTCTGCCCCGCCGGAAACCATCAAGTTGGACCTGCAGATGGAGAAGAAAACAAACGGGAATGGCAAAGGCAATCACATCCTGATTACCGTCATGATGAAACCCGAACAGCAATATCATCGCCTCAATGATCCTACCTGGCGAAGCTGTTGTGAACAGATTTGCCGAGATCTCCGCGGTTATCTCATTAGCAGTTAATTTAGCATTTCAAAAAATACCCAGGGAAGGAAAGCAATCCTGGGCATTGTAGTTGGTGATTCACCCCTTTGGTCAGATCTGAACCAACGGATTTCCATTTACTGTGTCCGTTCCTCCTTCACCAATCAGAGTATCATTGCTTAGATCGCCGCCGATTGTGTTGACACCTGTGCCGGGACGAATTTCATCAGGTTCCTGTCCCGCGTTGATGACATCATCGTCCTCTTCGCCGAAGAGGAAGGTCAGAGCATTGGGTTTACTTGCGTCATAAGCCGCGGGGGTGATCAAATCGTTCCCACTTCCGCCGAATACGGTATCGCCATTGACGAAGTAGACTGTGTCATCTCCTTCGCCCATATCCACAAGGCTTTCCAATCCATTCTCATTGGCGGAGAAAAAATCGTTGCCCGCCCCACCGAACACGGCCACCCGGGCATTGTTGAACCCGAAGAGTCCATCATTTCCATCACCCCCGTTGAGTTGGTCATTGGATTCCGGTGAATTGAGGGCGTTCGCCGTTGCAAAACTTGCAGCGAAATCTGTTGTGCCTTCCCCGAAACCATAGAAACCAAAGAGGGCATACAAGGCCTCGCTGGTAGGGGAAATGCCATCCTGGCCGGCAAAGGCTGCGTTGGTAGCAGCGAACTGGGTCAGGTCATCATCATTGTCATAGGTGCCACCTGCAATGCTTCCATCCTGGCCTTCGGGATTGCCGTCCACATCTTGCGAGAAATCCCGGTTGGCATTAAGCTGGTCGTTACCGCCATTGCCAATGAGGG
>CAZPPD010001167.1:0-1688 GCA_964588185.1 uncultured Alcaligenaceae bacterium
TATATCGAGATGTGCAAGCAGACAATTACTTAACCTGTGGCTTGGCCGTAACCGCGCCGACCGGACCGGACACCTTAGCCGATATCAACACGCCGGTATCGTTGCCTCATAGCACGATTTTGCAGCCGTTTGTGGGTTGGTTATGGAATCGGGGAGATTGGTATTTCCATGGATTTACAGCAGTCGATGTTCCCACCGCTTCGGAAGATGTGACGTTCTTATTCAATGACATCGGCTTCGGCTATTTCCTTTACGATAGCCCGAACTCCTGTCGACTCGTTACTGCCGTTATCCCCACGGCGGAGGTGCACGTCACCACACCGCTTAATAATCGAGGTCCTATTGATTTTGACAATCCCCTAGGTGCCGCAGATGAGGTGAACCTGACCTTCGGCTCCAACATCCGCATGCGAAGGAGACTCTGGTTTGCCTTTGGCGTAGCGGTTCCCTTAGTCGGCCCCAATCCATTTGACATTGAAGGAACTGCTCAGTTTCGAATCTGGTTTTAGTCTGACGGGCAGAAACCGAGCCGGCTTGTTGGCTTCGCAGTTTTTTGAGATTCTTCCGTCGCAGAGACATCCAGAGTTTTCAAAGCTCCCGTGCATGAGGTTGTTAATCAATGGAGGGTAATCTTCTTCCTGCCTCCAATTCTTTAGCACGCGGCGGATATCCGGCCCATTCCCGGTAAGCGCGGTATTCCTCAAGGATTTTGTAGTTCGGGGAATCGATTTCCGTAGGAAATACGAGCGTGGCACCGACTACTAATTTGTGATTGTACTTGTCGGCGTTGAAATAGATGCCAAATTCCTTGGCGTCTTCACTTCTCATCGGAATTAAATCATATTGTTTTTGCAATATATATTCCCCAGGAAAGGGTTGCAAAATAGCATCGAAAGGAAACACCAGGTTTTCTTGCAACCACGTGTACCAGTCCCGTTCCTTCCAAACTTGCAGGTACTTTCTTCTTTGCTCTGGGTCCTTCCAGGGAAAAGTTTCCACCAGTAATTCCGGATGCCGAAGCCATAAGAATGTGGCCAAATAATTTGCATTCCACGCAGAGTTCACCAATCCATAACCAATCGCACAATAGAGATCATTATCCGGATTCCAAGGAGCAACATGAGTTAATAAGAATTGTCCACGAAGGCTTCGTAGGGTTTTTACACCCCCAATATTTAATGAAATAGCTCCAAAAGAAGGAGGTTTGGATTTTTGTAATGGGTGCCATTCCCGGAGAGTCATCCGATCCCTAAACACCTTCTCAATCTTGTACAAACCAATTTGAGCCTGTTTCCAAAAGCGCAGTTGGTCCTTGGCAGCAGAAGGGAAATGGCTGGCAAAATCGCTATTCAAAAAATCATCCATGGGACTCCCTTCCTCACCGGGAAACCCATGGTAAAGAAATTCTTCCAAGGCGATGTTCTTATAAACCGGAAATACTCCCAAAGGGCTGTTTCGAATTTTTCTTTGGAACCTGAGGAATTTTTCAAGGATTGGTTTTTTAGAATAGACAAATTTGAGAATATCTACCTTTACAAAATCCGGCCTGGCTAGGCTTTCATCGACTGCACCGGGGAATTCCAAGTCTTCGTTTGAGGATTAATAGGCATCCTCCAAATCATTTAAAGGAAATGTTGGTTTTTTTCGTGATTGAGATTTTTTCCTGTGAGAGCCTTTAGGCGACTTCC
>CAZPPD010001168.1:0-1688 GCA_964588185.1 uncultured Alcaligenaceae bacterium
GAAATGTTAATCATATTGTTTCCAAATATCATTTCCGTGATGCGGACATTCATGTGGAGTTTATGTTGCCGAAAAAGGGAGTAGGAAATAGTGGGGTCTATATTCATGGGAATTATGAACTGCAAATCTATAATTCCTTCGGTAGGAAAAAATCCGGAAAGGGAGATATTGGTGCAATCTATGGATTCCATAAACCTTTGTTAATTGTTTGCCGAGCACCTGGAGAATGGCAGGTTTACGACATCCGCTATCGGGCCCCGGTGCGAGATGACAACCAAAAGATCATCAAGAAAGGAAGCATCACGGCTTGGTTGAATGGCAAGAAAGTTCAGGACAATGCCACATTCGGGGAACCCAGGTCTGTCTATCATCCTTTTCGATATGGAACGACTCCGTATTTGAGGACCATCTGGAAACGACAGAAGGCAACCATGACAGGACCGGTCTTCCTTCAGGACCACCACAATCCGGTTCGGTTCCGCAATGTTTGGGTTCGCCCGTTAGATGATAAAGGGTTCTTCTACAGCCCGGAGAAGAATTAAATCCGGATTGAACCCAGGTTAATTACGATGCTCGGGAGGCTTCGCATGTCTACCGGTTGGGCGAAATGTCTTCACTGCAATGTTTTGTTTCCCTCAGGACCAAAGAATTGTCCCTCTTGCGGCAAAGGAGCATTGCCAGACCAATCCGCCTGCAAGTGGTTTGTGATTCAGAACAAAAAGAAGATTGGGCCTCATACCCTTTCCCAGCTCAAAGATTTTCTGACTTCCGGGCAACTTAGTTCGGAGGACATGGTACTGGAGCAAGGCAGCCGCAAATGGGTTCCTTTAAGTTCCGTGCACCATTTGCAGGAAAATGCCTTTACATCGGCTGGCTTGAAAACCGCATCTCCGCCTCAGCCTCACCGCACGGGCCAGATAGAAACCGTGGCGGAAACCCGGAAAGACCCAGCTGTCACTACTGACTTCACTTCCCAGAAATCTGCACTTCCAATTTCTGGCGACAAAGCGAAGACACTTCTTCCCTCTATTCCGGGTTACCTGATTCTGGAGACCATCGGTAGAGGAGGTATGGGGGTTGTGTATAAAGCCAACCAAGTGCAGTTGAAACGCGTGGTGGCATTGAAAATGATTCTGGGCGGAAGCCACGCCGGGGAATCGGATTTGGCTCGTTTCCGGACGGAAGCTGAAGCTGTTGCCCGCTTACAGCATCCCAATATCGTGCAAATTCATGAGGTTGGGGAACACGAAGGGCAGCCTTTTTTCTCGTTGGAGTATGTCGAAGGGGGTTCCCTGGCGAAAAAGCTGGAAGGCGTTCCGCTGCTTCCTAAACAGGCCGCTGAATTTACCCGGATCCTAGCTTTGGGAGTCGAAGCTGCCCATCAACGCGGAGTCGTTCATCGCGATTTGAAACCCGCCAATATCTTGTTGGCCGGACCACCGGAAACGCCTTTGGCGGATTGCATTCCCAAGATCGCTGATTTTGGACTCGCCAAGCATATCGATGAAGACAGCAATCAAACCCGGACGGGAGCGATTCTGGGAACGCCGAGCTATATGAGCCCCGAGCAAGCTTCGGGGCAAAGCAAAGCCATTGGACCTGCAACGGATGTGTATGCCTTGGGAGCGATTCTCTACGAATTTCTGACCGGCCGGCCGCCATTTCGGGCCGCGTCTATGTTGGAGACA
>CAZPPD010001169.1:0-1687 GCA_964588185.1 uncultured Alcaligenaceae bacterium
CGCTGGACATTCGTGTCAGTTGGACCGGAACTCCTTCCGGCAATGAGCCGATGGGTATCGACAACCTCATGGTCAATGGGATCGCACCGGCGCCGGCCCTCACGGTAGAAGCAGGGTTCTTGCCGGGTGGCTCGCAAAGCTTCGCAGCTGATGAGATCGATCGAATTGTTGTTGATGCCCTTGGGGGCAATGATCGAGTGACTATCGATAAAGCTGTCACCACTGATTCCATCATCTTCGGTGGCGATGGGAAGGACTGGCTCAAGGGCGGCAGTGGTCGCAATGTACTCTCCGGGGAAGCAGGGAAGGACGTCCTTCTCGGCCGGAATAACCGCGATATTCTCATCGGTGGTGAAGGTAAGGACTTTGTCCTCGGCAAAGAAGGACAGGACGTTTTGATCGGTGGTAGCTTCCTCTATGAAAGCAACACTGTTTCCAATCGACTGGTTCTTGTTGACTTGCTCTTCGCCTGGGGGTCAGACAATTCGATTTACGATGAACGGGTCCAGGAACTTTCCTCCACGGGCTTCCTCATCGCAGGTTCGAGTTCCACCGGCACTCGAGTCGTTCTCGGTGAGGATACCATCGCCGACGACGGTGTCACGGACATCCTCCTAGGCCAAAAGGATCTTGACTTGTTCTTCGCCAATACCGAGCAGTGGTTCATCTTTGGTGGCGATATCGTCGATCTGGATTCCGAGGAAGAACTGATCCAAATTCTGGACGACTTCGGAAACTAATTGTCCTGAGGTCTTTTTAGTCCCGTTTGGAGCCTGTTCTGGTATTCTGAGCAGGCTCCTTTTTGTGCGCCAGGCATGTTTTGTTTCTCGGAGGTGAAAGTCCTCTGCGGGCCGTGATGGCCGGAACCCTAAGGCTAGGCCAGGGTGTCCGCGGCGAGGCAGAATCTGAAGGAAGCTGATGCCATAATCTCGGATTCGACGAACAGGAATCGGATATAAGGCCGGCGTGGTGAGGTAATCCGGGAATGGACGGAGACGCCCGATAGTCATCCGGACACGCACGCAGGTAAATCCGGCGAACGCCGAGAGAAGGAAGCAAAACTTACCCTGGGAGATCTCTCGTTCTGTCCGATCGTTTCGGACAACCGGCTTGGCAACAAGCGGGGATGGAATGGGGAAGTCAGCCGAGGCCATAGTAATCTATGCAGTGGGGAGGCTATTGATGCACTCCAAGGCCGAAAGGCGGAGCAACAAATAGGCCAACCGGAAACGGTAGATGAAGGGCCGAATCTTTCTTGCAAGGAGTCAATCGGAGAGGCCCCGACGAGTCGCCGACAAACGGCTGTTGCTTATTGTGCGTCGCTTTCTGCAAGCGGGGCTGATGCAAGACGGCGTCTGTGAGGTGTTGGACAAAATCAATAACAGAGAATCACGAAAACTATTACATACGATGACCGGTAAGTTTTCCGATTTATCCGTGGACTAGGCTCCTTACTATCTTTGCACCTAATCCCAATCCGCCCCATTTGGCAAATTGTCGGCGGGTGACAAGGCACGGCACCAGGTACCGAGGTCGATGTCGCTGGTAATAGTTCGCCCCGAGCCATCTGCCAAACCTACCAATATCTCGCCTTGGGTAAAACTCTGAGGCATTTCCCAGTCACACTCGTCAACACTTGGTTTTCCTTGAAATGGCATTCCTTCGCAGATCAGTTTGGCACCAAAAT
>CAZPPD010001170.1:0-1684 GCA_964588185.1 uncultured Alcaligenaceae bacterium
CAAGACGGTGGGGTCCATCAACGCCTTCTGAGATAAGGTGACGGTCTTCGAAAACAATTACAAGATGCTTTCCGTCGGGTGAAAATTGTAAGATAGGCGGGTACCTCATAATAGTCATGAGAGATGGGATTTCGTGTTCCAATTTTCTGGTGTCTTGATTGAATTCGCCTAAGGACCATTCATGCTGATCCGGGAAATAGCAATAAGCCACCACTGAATTTCTGGTGGGATGAAACGCACCGGGAAGATTGAGCGAAAGGTTTTCTGCCTCAATTTCAATCACCTGAAACGTCCGGGGATCAAGCAGGTGGAGCTGTTGATTCGATTGGAAAAGAAAATGACCCCGCTTCTCAGAAAATATAGCAGAGTGGCCGGAATTGGATTGGTATTTTTTCAAGACCAATGCCAACCCGGGATCTTCAGGTGAGCGATTTGGATCAACTTTGCGGGCACCGACCTTCTTCTTTGGCCGTTTATAGATTCCCTTGGGTTTCTTTTCCTTGGTGTTATTTTTAACATTGGCAACAAAAGCATCCAAAGTCTCCCCCAGGTACTCAAACTTCCTCCGATCCGGATCCTTAAGATCCAGGCGAACGAAAAAGGGCCTCTGGAAACGAAAATCGATGGCGTATCCCGAAGGGCCGCCGTCACTCCCGATAAGGACCGCTTGTTGTTCGACCACGTCCAAACCATAGCCGTAGGAGTTGTCCACAATGGTTTCGATAGGGTCCAAAAGAAGATTTTGCAGTTCGGGATCTTCCCCTAAAAGAAACCCATTCGAAAGCAGGAGGAACTCTTGATAATCAAGAGGGAGGGGAAAGCCCAATTCCCTCACGATTACATCTATGGATTGTTGAGAAGCCGGTTTGCACCGGGCGGGGCCTCGGGCCATCGTTAAGAGAGGAGCGGAAAGCGGCATTGGTTTGTTGCGAAAAGTCATTCTCCAAAACAATACAAGTTCTCGTAGGTCCGGATAATAATCTGACCATTGCAAACTGCCGGCGTGGAGTTGCAGCGCTCATTCAATTCATTGGCTGCGATAATTTCCAGCTTCTCTGGATTGGGGCGGAATACTCGGGTGGTGCCGACTTGATCCGTCACATATAAACGCCCATCCGCATAGATTACCGATCCCCAGTGATTGTCCCCTACTCGTTCGCTCCACAGGGTCTTGCCGGTTTTTGGGTCTATGCATTGGATAAACGAGGGACCCGCGGTTGCCGCATAAAGATAGCCGCCGACAAACACACCGGAGCCAATGCTTTGCGGGTTTTGCTTGTTACGCCACAGACGATTCTCGTTGGTGATATCCCCTTTGCCTCCCATCTTTACTGCAAATGAGGGGCCTCGGTATCCGCCGATGACCAAGCATAGGTCCTCTTTTATTTGCGGGGAAGAGTAAATCAAATCCCCCCGTTTTTGGGAGAGTCCCTCACAACTCCAGAGGATATCTCCTTTTTCCAGATCATAGCCAACAACGCGGGTGGGCATCGCACATACGACTTGCAATTGGCCGTTGACTTTGGTGATTACTGGCGTTGCCCATGTTCCAATGTTGGTACCATCCTTGCGGACTTTTCCATTCCCAGCCAGTTTTTCATCGGTCTTCCAAATCGTTTTGCCATCCTTGAGGTTCAGGGCAATCATGTAGGTTGGATTTCCGGGACCACGGTTAAGGATGACT
>CAZPPD010001171.1:0-1684 GCA_964588185.1 uncultured Alcaligenaceae bacterium
ACGTTTGCTGGAAAACTGACATTGATTCCCGCTCGATTACCCGTTCCGAGTTCAAAATAATGATCGATATTCGGATCGTCCGTTGCCGAAGGCAGACCCGTGCGACCGTCCACAAGTCCGTTGTTGAAAATATCCGGAAACATCCCTCTGAGAAATGGTCGCCAATGGGAGGTTCCTAACCTGAAAGTACTGGGAGTAGAAGGAAGTCAATCCTGGGTTATTCTCGCTCAAAATTTGCAGCAGAAAAATTTCCAAGGAATTTCTCAAGAAACGGTTACTGAAACCAAATGGAAAGAATTGCCGAATTTTCACAAAGTGATTGACCCGACAGATTCCGTTTGGCGAATAACAGAGCCAAAATGGAACTTGCAGGTCCAGGTTAAACCCACCCAACCGAAGCCATCTTGCAGAATCCTCATGGGGGAACAGAAGGCAGCGGTCGGAGATGGGAATCGGTGGCTTCACCAAATTCTTTGTCTGGTAGAGGCAAAACAACCCGCTGATCTATCGGTAAGAATTCCGAGAGGGGCTAAGATTTTAGCTGTCGAAGTTAACGGCGAATCGCTGAAACCAACGAGAATCTCATCCCGGGATATTCAAATTCCATTTGCCGCTTCCATCCATCCTCATTGGCTGGTAATTCGCTGGCAGTATTTCCACCACTCGGAAACGTTTTCCAAACCAAGATTGGAATCCTTAGGTTTTTCTCCTGCCTGCAAAGAGCCAATGTTGTTGGAAATTCAAATTCCTTCCGGTTATCGGTATCGAATTACTTCTGAAGACAAAGACTGGAATCCAACCTCCACAGCCGCTGCGGATGTTGTTCGCGCCAAGCAACAACTAAAAATATGGAACCAGATCGCTCGTGGACTTTCCAAGAATGACCCTCAACTCAACAATCGAGTGATGCCTTTTGTGCAGAACTTTTATGGATTTCTCAGTCGAGCACAGCGGCGGAGTCAATTGGAACAGCTATGGGGGAAAATTGACAGCGAGCAGAAAGAGAAGATCCAAAAAGAAGTGCAACAATTACAAAGAAAAGCCAACAGCCTAGCCAAGCAAATGGAGATCAAGACTCGACAACAACAAGCAGAAAAACATCCGGCTATTCAACCTCTTTGGTTCAAATCCATTTCCCCTCTCCCCCAAGCGGGAACTCCAAGGGTTTGGGAGATTTCCCAAAGAAGTTCCCCGCCGATTAAATTGGAATCCATCGCCAATTATCAAGGAATCCGGAAATTATGGATCACCCAATTGCTGGCGATCCTCTTGATAGCCATTTGGGTCCTCTCTTTTATCCCGGGTGCGGCCGCCATTTTACAACACGCCTGGCCGGAAATGTTGATGTTGTTTGCTTGGCTGGGATTTCAATTATTTGGACTCAGCTTAATTGGCTTGTTCCTGGTTTTGATTGCCGTTGGGTCTCGCCTTCTTCTGCTGATCTTCCATGTTGTTCGCTTTTTTAAACGGCGGCGAGTCGTTTCGCAGCCAAGTTAGAGTGGGAATAAAACCGACCATAGGGGGTTCTTAGTATCCCTCTAAAAGAAGGCTGAGTTGGAATAAAAGGGATGGCCTGAGAAAGATTAGCTGCTATCCGGGGATAGCTTTTACAATCCTAATTTGACGATGACAAAAAAGTAATTTCCGCGGGTTCATATCATCCACATTTTGAAAATCCAAAGTG
>CAZPPD010001172.1:0-1683 GCA_964588185.1 uncultured Alcaligenaceae bacterium
CCACTCCTGCTCAGCGGACGGAAATTGTTTTGCTGGTCGACATGTTTCGCGGCAGGGTGGTAGACATTGGGATGGAAACCATGATGATCGAGATCTCCGGTCAGGAACGAAAGATCGAAGCATTTATTGAACTGATGCGGCCTTATAAAATTGTTGAATTGGCCCGGACCGGCCGGATTGCTTTGGTTCGCGGCGGCAGAGATCATGGAGAAGAGGTCCTATGAAACCAGAGGTCAATATAGTCCCAACTACGCGCCCTCTCAAACCGGAATTAGTGCAAACGCTCCAGGAATTGGAACCCGGCCAACGCATCAAGATCAAGCAAACGGTTCGGGTTGGGAACAAAACTTGGCCCGCGGAAATAACCGGAACGTTTCGGTCGCTTCGGTCCTTGGTCACGGGTTTGTCAACCGACCGGGTATTGGAAGATGATATTGTAGTACCGACAATTCATTTCACGAAAGAGAACGGGGAATTGAGCAGTGTTTCGCTGGATGAAAACAGCGAAATTGAAATACTGAAGGACTAAATGGGATCAGTCAGTCAAGGAAGCCGACCTTCCCAGATTTTTGCCTTTTCGCCTTTTCAAATTTCGGCTAAATATACCTTTTCTTCGTCAAACCCATCATAGTGAAGGCTGAATCGATTGAAAAAGATCCGCCATCCGGACCCGCAACCCCAGGGAAATCCGGTACAGCGTTTCAATCGAAGCCGAGTTTCTTCCCAGTTCAATCTGAGACAAATACCCCAACGAAACTCCGGTTCTCTTCGCCATTTCCGCCAAGGTCAGTCCCAGGGCTTTCCGCCGTTCGCGAATGGCGTTTCCCAAGGCGACACAGAGGGCCTCCTCGGAAAGGCGCAGCAACCCTTTGCTCTCCAGACAGCGGGTAACAACCCGTTCCAGTGTTTCCAGCTCAAACGGCTTCGCTAGGTAATCATAAGTCCGTGCCCGCAAACATTGGAGGGCACTATCCATGGTCGGATAAGCCGTCACCACAATGATGCTGGCATTAGGTTGCAGTTCACGCACCCACTCCAACATCCGTTCCGACTGTAAACCGGGGAGAACATAATCCAGAATCACCACATGATAGGGCTGTCGCCGGAGTTGTTCCTCCATTTGGTGGACATTGGAAACCGCATCCACCACGTAATCTTTTAGCCGCAATGCGGTCTGGATAAGCTTGCAAATCGACGGATCGTCATCCAAAACCAGGATCCGGACTTCACCGGCACAAAAGAGCTTACCCTTTTCATCAAGAATTTCCGGAAGAATATCATGCTTGTTGTTGGATTCGACGGAATGGATCAAATCCTCATGAGTAGTTTCAACGGAAGCCACCAGTTTCTCCTTTTCGCAAGCTGGCGAATAAAAATCCTCATCCGGTTTCCCCAGCAGCCCCCGTGGTAGGTTTTTGAGAGGCTACAACCGGAAGATAGAGAGTGAATGTTGTTCCAATATCAGGTTGTTGAATTGAGAAGCCGCCGCCAAAGGCATAGGCAATTCCATATGTTGTTGGTATTCCCAATCCGCGGTGACGGTGTTTACTGCTGTAAAACGGCTCTGTAAATACCCGCCGGACGGTTTCATTCTTCAAGCCGTGCCCGGAATCCCGGACGACAATTTCCACAAAATGCCCAGGAGAACTATTTCCAAAAAGCCCCAAGCATTTTTCTGCCGAA
>CAZPPD010001173.1:0-1683 GCA_964588185.1 uncultured Alcaligenaceae bacterium
AATTCCAATTTCGAGAAGACGAACTACACCGAAGCACGGAAACGAAGAATTCTGGAGTTAGTCGAGGAACTGGAACTCAATCGCTTTAACGAAGGTCCCTTTTCCCTCATCAGGATCATCCGGGGGCATGTTCTCAAAAGGTCCCGCAGCGGCGGAATTGAAGTGGTTGCCAATGGACGGGACGATTGGATTGGCTGGACGGAGTTAAAGACGGCTCCGGTCAATGAGATCGCCATTGAAAACACCGGGCGGGTAATTCGAGATGTTGATGCTGACATTATGGCCGTCATCGAAGCGGAAAACCGAGTAGTGTTGGAGAAGTTTGTTAATTTGATTGTGGAACGCGTGGTGGAGGAGTTGCCGTCGAGGCAACGGCCCGCCCCTTATGAAAATTTTATGCTGGTGGATGGCAATGATGATCGCGGCATCGATGTCGGATTGATCACCAAGGCCGGATTTTCCATTGGCGATATGCGAAGCCACCTTAATGATCACGATGACAATGGCCGGGTAATTTTTAGCCGGGATTGTCCGGAGTATGCGGTGAGGACCCCGGATGATGAGTTGATTTGGGTCCTGCCCAATCATTTCAAGAGTAAGTTTGGCGGCAATCAAGCCCGTTCCAATGCGAAACGAAAGTCCCAAGCGAAACGAACCGCGGAGATATACCGGGAACTCCTTGAAAAAGGCCAAAAAATGGTTGTAGTCCTGGGAGACTTGAATGACACCCCGGACAGCGATCCTCTAAAGCCCCTATTGAGGGACACCGACCTTAAAGATGTTTCTGAACATGAGAATTTTTATCCCGGGGAATTTAGTGAGATCGGGACCTTCGGCTTGGGCAACGACAATCAAAAGATTGATTTTCTGCTATTGTCTCCGGAATTGTTTTCACGGGTTTCTTCGGCAGGACTGTTCCGCAAAGGAGCCTGGCCCGGGAGCCGCCCACCGAGGTGGACGGTGTACGAACAGCTGCGCAGAGAAATGCATGTTGCCAGCGATCATCATGTGATTTGGGCGGAGATTGATTAGAGGAGAGGGTGATTGGTTGGAACGGTTTCACTTTTCTACTTTCCGGAACCGTAGGAAATAATTCTCTTTCAAGAGGTCATGTCGCTCTTCGATCTGCTGGAATCCGCAGGAAAGAATCTCCTTGGTGAAGACCTCCTGTCCGGCTCGCACATGCCCCATTACCCACTCCCGGCTTTTTCCTTTAATGCGATGAAAATCAATGAGGATGATTTGCCCGCCCGGTTTGAGTGCCCGGTGAAGGGACTCCATGGTCCGTTGCGGGAATTCAAAATGGTGGTAGGTATCGCAGATGAAGGCCACATCGATTGAGTTGGGGGGAAGGTTGGTTGTTCGCTGATTACACAGAACGCCGATAACATTCTTCAGGCCTGCTTTCTCAGCCGTTTGTTTAATGTGCTTGATGAACTTTGGCGAAATGTCCACTCCATAGACTTTTCCTTTGGGGCCAACTTTTTCGGCAAACAAGCGAGTAAAAAGTCCCGTGCAAGCCCCAATGTCGGCCACCACCTGCCCAGGTTTAATCTTGCAAGCAGCTACGATTTGTTTTCGCTCCTGAAAGATCTCACGGCTTTCCCTTTCGAAAATATCAAGAATCTCCTTCAAATCAGGATTTTTAAACTTCTTGTTGATTCCCGGACGGACGCTTTTTTC
>CAZPPD010001174.1:0-1673 GCA_964588185.1 uncultured Alcaligenaceae bacterium
TCGGTGTTTGCACGAGGATATAGCCGGAGGAAATGCCTTCGAGGCGTGGAAGGTATGGACGGAAAGGATTTCGTTGAAGAAATCGGGTTATTTGTTGTAACCCACTTTAACTTTGCCGTCGATCGTGAAGTTGATGGCTACTTCATAATTGCCGTAGTCAAATTCCAGGATGTTGGCACTTACTTGGATTTTGGGATTGCCGGTGGGCAATGTGAAATCCACGAGGACCGATCGTTTGGTTTTCGGGTGAATCATGGTCACTTGATAAGCACCTTCTGCCGGCCGGAAGAATTTGGCGAAATCTTTGTGGGAGAATGAGTGATTGGGGGAGTAAACAGTCTTGAGGACTCGGTTAGACCTTGTTGGTTTAGTCGGTTGCTTGGTCGGGTTCGAAGATTGCTTGGCGGGAGGGGTGTACAATCTCGGTTTTGGAAGCTGGTTGCCGGGTACGGGACGGACAGGTTTCACAGGGACCGAAACGACCGGTCCGGACTGAATGTTGTTGGAAGTTGAAGAGCGATTAGAAACCGTGGTTTTTGGTTGGGTGTAAGTCCGTGTTGAAGGTGGCACGTAAGTTCGGGAAGAAGGGACATACACCGGACGACGTGGGGGAATATACACCGGATACCTGGGCGGGACGTTAATGTTTACAAAGGGTGCTCGTACTTGAACTCCGCCAATTCCCGGGGGACCAACCCGTACGCGGACGAAAGGGGCTCGAACCGAAACCTGGGCGTATCCATTGGAGGCAAGAAACAAGAAAGCAGCTAATGGAAGAAAGCAAAATCCAAATCGCTTCATTTTTTTCTCCAAACTTTCGGTCGGCCACTTTATGGGCTTATTCAACGTTATTTTAATTCTCTGAGATTGCAGCCGGGTTGACAACAGTAAACTGGACAAAACAAAGGATTTGAAGACTCTGAACAATCTTGTTGGCGTTTATTGATAGCAATAAAGTGGAGACCTCATGCGTCCGGGTTGCGTAGTCAAGGATGAATGAAATTTTGATATTGGAGAGGCGGAAGATGCGGAGAGATCCGTCCTACTTGGGAAGTTATTGGACGGGCCGGGAGACCCGTCCTACTGAGGTGCATGTTGTTGGGTGAATCTTAGTCTTCGTTCTTGGCCAACCTATTCGCAGTGGTTACCAAGCGTAGGAACTCGCTGCGGGGGCTCATTTGCGGGATTTGGCTGTTGACTGCCCAGCGGTAGACCTCGCCGTAGTCGGCATTGCCTTTGTACTTGGAATCTCGAAGGACCAAGCCAAATGCAGCTACGCTGGCTGCAAATTGGAAATCATTGGATGCGTCTTCGAATTTGTTTTTTTGTTGATGGACCGGCTGAGTGAGAATACGGAGGTTCTTTCCTTCGGGCCGGAGGTAACTAACTTTCACCGTCAGAAGTTCCTTGCCGGCATCCGTCGCCAACTTGCCGGGCTTTTGGTATTTCAGGGGATCTACTTGCGGCAGATCGATTTTGACACCCGGCGGGACGATCTCATAGAAAGCGGTAACCGTGTGGCCCGAGCCCATATCGCCTGCATCCTTCTTGGCGTTCTTGAAATCCTCGGCACGCAACATCCGGTATTAATAACCGACCAGACGATAGGCATGGACATTGGCCGGGTTAAATTCAACTTGAACTTTGACGTCCTTGGCAATAGGCACCAGGCC
>CAZPPD010001175.1:0-1668 GCA_964588185.1 uncultured Alcaligenaceae bacterium
AACCGGTCCCGAATAATTTATGTAAGAAGATACTTAATTGGAAACTGATTCTTAATTAGAAAACGACCCATCTGCTGAAAAAATGGATGCGACGATGGTTATTTCCAATGTTGAAGATTCGGATTTGACCGGCCAAGCCACCATGATTTCCGGCAGCCCGCCTGCAGGGTCTGATGATACCCAACGAATCGCTTCCCATCTGGGTGATTTTACCTTGATTCGGAAGTTGGGACGCGGAGCAATGGCCACGGTTTATAAGGCCAAACAGATCAGTTTTAACCGCAAGGTCGCTTTAAAAATCTAACACAAGCACACGGCCGATACTCCCAAACTTCTCGAACGGTTCTACCGCGAAGCTCGAATCCTCGGTCAGCTGGACCATCCCCACATTGTGGAAGGATATTGCGTCGGGGAAGCCCAAGGATTCCATTACTTCGCCATGGAGTATATAAACGGCCAAAGTTTGCATCAGTGGCTAAGCAAGCTCGGCAAACTATCCGTTGGGGATGCCATCCATGTGACCCTGGCCTGTGCTTACGCCTTGGAATATGCCCACGATTTGGATCTTATTCACCGCGATGTCAAACCGGACAATGTTCTGATTACCCGAGATGGAGTGGTCAAGCTGGCCGACCTGGGCATGGTGAAAATGTCCGATGAAGACATGTCGCTGACGCAAACCGGCCATGCCGTGGGAACACCTTGGTATATGCCCCTCGAACAAGCCCGTAACTCCAAAGACATCGATGCCCGCAGCGATATCTACGCTTTGGGATGCATGTTCTATTGCATGTTGGCAGGCCGACCGCCATTTCGCGGCAGCAATATTGTGGAGGTTATCCAAGCCAAGGAACGCGGCACTTTTCCCCCGGCCAAGCAATTCAATCCGGAAGTGCCTTCTCGGTTGGATTTGATCATTAGCAAGATGACCGCAAAATTGCCTCAACACCGCTATCAAAATTGCGGGGAATTTATTGATGAATTGGAAGAATTGGCATTGGTGAACCTGGAATTGGAGTTCATCAACAATCCTCCTGTTCAAAACTCAACGGTTGACGTTCCCCCAGAAGAAAAAACTCCTTATCCGGTGAAACAAACCATGGAGGCCCCAACGGATTTATGGTTTCTCCGGACCCGAAACCGGCAAGGAAAAGTCGAAACCAAGCGGATGACAACTGCTCAGGTAATTGGCCTGCTTAAATCCGGTTTGATTAAACCCGAAAGCCGAATCAGCCGCCAGGAACATACCGGTTTCCGATCGCTGGCAACCGTCCGGGAATTCCAACACGTTGCTTTTGCCAAGGTGGCAAAATCTGCTGCCGACCGGCAAGCCTCCAAATATCGCCAACTCTACAAACGCATTGAAGAAAGCGAATTGGTCCGGGAACAGGAAGAAGAGAACGAGGACGAGGTTCCACTCAGCCAAATAATTCTTCGAGTCGCTATTATCGGTGGAGCGATCCTTGGCGGGGTAGGTTTGATTTGGTTGATTGTAATGTTAATTCGAGTGATTTCCTGACTCCAAAAATTCCAGTTTGCCTGCATTCTACTATTAGCAATCTTCATGTAGACACTGAATCAAATTAATAATTTTGCATTTCCCTGTTAGAATTTATCCAGACTTTAGTTTTTTTGAAGGCCTTTATAGGAATTGGAAAACATTAAAAC
>CAZPPD010001176.1:0-1667 GCA_964588185.1 uncultured Alcaligenaceae bacterium
AGCGGGATCCCAAACTCGACAAATAAGTCAAGCTATTCCTCAACTGGAATTGCGAACTCGCCTTGGACTCGAAAGCCGGCCCTTTATACACGGTGTGGTTAACGGAACTCGAACACGAATATTACCGTAAGGTGTTGCCGAATTCGTTGCACAAGTTGATCTCCAGTTTGAGCAACGTCCGCCGGATGCTTGATAACCTGGAGAATCCCACCGAGGATCTCTTCGGCAAAAACCCCAAAACCCGGCGGGATGAATTTGTGCGATCGATTTTCGCTCATTCGGTTGACATCGTAAAAAAGAAACTTGGGGCGAATCCGGACAACTGGACCTATGGACAATGGCACACCGTTGTTTTCCGTCATCCCCTTGCCTCACTGGGTCCAGCCTATGAAAAGGCGTTCAACCTCGGCCCAGTTCCCCGCCCGGGAGATACCTACACGCCCAACAACACCTACGGCAACGCAAACTATGAACAAACGCACGGCGCATCTTATCGACACGTGCTGGACCTGTCCGACTGGGACAAGGGTTGGGCCACCAGCAGCCCCGGCCAGTCCGGCCAACCCGGCAGTCCGCATTACGAGGACCTGTTGCCGATGTGGTCCAAGGGCGAATATTTCCCGCTGGCATTTTCGCGCGGCAAGGTGGAAGAGGTGACTGTGAACCGGCTGATGTTGATGCCGTAGATGAAAAGAACTTGCGCATGAAACGGCATGCTCAAAAGTTGGATACCAAACTAAAGGGAGAACCAAATGGGCAGCCAAGAAAGGAAAACCGTCCGAAAGCCTGCGACTAAATACCCAAAGCTGCAAAAGCAAATGCAGAAAAACAAAGCTTCCAAATCGAGTAGGGTTAAACACAAGCAGGGGAAATAGTGATCCATCCGGGTTGGATACTTGTGATTCTAGGTGTGGGCATTGCGGTCATTGGTTTGATTTGGATTTTTATACCTTCGATACCTTGGCTTGGCCAACTGCCCGGAGACATCAAGATCGAAGATAAAGGGACAAAAATCTACTTTCCAATCACGACCTGCGTTCTAGTAAGCTTGTTGCTCACGGCTATTACATGGATCATCCGGCACTTCTCCAGGTGACTTTTAAACCAACCTCAATTTATCTTCCTGTGGAGCGAGGGAGCGGTTCGGCAAAGCTGAGTTCGTGGCCGTCTGCGTCAGTCAGATGGAAAAAACGCTCTCCCCAATCCGCGTCCACCGGAGCATTGTCAGGTTTTAGTCCAGCCGCGAGGGCGCGGGCGTGAAAAGCATCGACGTCCGAAACATAAAAGATCACGCGGCCCCACCAGGACCACTGTTGATCCGCCGGCTGGGCGATAAGGTTCAAAAAGCCGGAACCCGCATTCAAGCTGCTAAAGGAAGACTGCTCCCCGCCATAGCAAACGCTGAAGCCCAACGCTTGATAGAAGTGCAGCGCGCGAGCCATGTCGTGCGTGGCCAGCGAAATGGCACTGATGCACTTGATGGCCGGGGGCTGGTGCTTGTCTAGACCTTCCCATTTTTGTTTGGGATTCATGGCTGCTCCTTGATGATTGCTCACAGCAGTTGGCCTTGTTGGTTAAAAGCTTCGCCCTAAAGAAGGTTCAAGACCTCAACGGAAGAGTATTTGAAGCCAATCCCATTGTTCGGTTGGAAAGAAACCTACGGCAGG
>CAZPPD010001177.1:0-1662 GCA_964588185.1 uncultured Alcaligenaceae bacterium
CGAAATCACAGGCATTGCGACTCCACTTCTTTTTTCGCTAATGTAGTGGAAAGGATCTGCCGAAAAGATCGCCTTTAAGCAGTTTACACCAACTATTCCCAAGTGGGTACCGTTCCGGCAAAAGTTGAGCCAAATACTTCTCCTCAGAGATTTTCCAGAAAACCCAACCTGACTAAATGGTAGAGGTGTTTGAAACCGAACTTTTTCCCCGTCAGGGATAGTGAGAATTATCGTTAAATGAGTGAATTAGATTTTGTTCGTTGGATTGGTGAGCAAGTTGCCAAACATCCTTTCGTTGTTACCGGCCCCGGAGAAGACACCGCCGTCTTACAAGATGGCTGGCTGGTGACCACGGACATGCTCCTGGAAGGGAGCTGTTTTCTGCTCGACGAAGCCGGCCCGCGCCGGGTAGGGCGGAAGGCAATGGCTGTTAATTTAAGCGATATTGCGGCTATGGCGGGTAATCCGGTTGCAGCAGTTATTAGCGTCGGTCTTCCAAAAGACCTGGGCCAATCAATGGCTCAGGAACTCTTCCTGGGAATAAAAGAATGCGCCGATCAATTTTCTACTGCCATTGTTGGCGGAGATACCAATACCTGGGATGGTCCGCTATCCATTTCTATCACCCTCTTGGGAAAAGCAGGCCCGAAAGGTCCGGTTCTCAGGAGCGGAGCCAAGCCGGGGGACTGGATTTTTGTTACCGGTCCCCTGGGTGGGAGCATTCTGGGAAAACATCTTGATTTTACTCCCCGCATTCGGGAAGCCCGGGAGCTACTGGACAAGGTAACTCCACACTCCATGATTGATATCAGCGATGGATTGGCCTTGGATTTATGGCGGATGTGCCGGGAAAGCAATTGCGGGGCAACATTACAGGCCCAGAACATTCCCATTAGTCAAGAGGCTTGTGAAATTGGAGATAACAAATCTCCATTGCAGCATGCACTGTCCGACGGGGAAGATTTCGAACTTCTCTTTACCGTATCCTCAGAAGACGGACGGCTTATACTAGAGGAGCAACCCATTAAGGGGATCGAGCTTTGTTGTATCGGGGAAATCATTGAAGAAGGTTTTTGGCTTGCGGACTCTTCCGGTCGAATGAAATTGCAGCCCGAAGGCTATTGCCATCCATTGGATTAAGCTGTGATATTGCTGGGACAATGCTCGAAAACTTGTATGCAAAACTTGTAGAAAATTAGTTGTTATGTAATCTATTATGGAATTCTTCGATTAGGGATATCCTCATGTCGTCGTTACATAAAGAACTTAAAAAAACGCAACCCTTTTCAACAATCCAACAGGAAGTGGTGTTGAATTTGTTCCGGACAAATGACCTCATACAAATTCAATTCACCCGGTTGTTTCGTGAGCATGGATTGACATCATCTCAATACAACATTTTGCGGATCTTAAGAGGTGCGGCGGAACCTTTGTCTTGCCAGGAAATAGCCTCCCGAACCGTGACAGTCGTTCCCGGTTTGACCGGACTTATCGATCGGCTCGAGGAAGCCGGTTTGGTGAAGCGAGTCCGCTCGGTAGATGATCGGCGAAAGATTTTCGTTTCCATCACCGCCAAAGGGAAAAAACTCCTAGCGAAAATTGACCAACCGCTTATGGAATTGCACATGGGAATTGTAGGCCACATGAACGAGGAAGAATTGC
>CAZPPD010001178.1:0-1658 GCA_964588185.1 uncultured Alcaligenaceae bacterium
GAAGAATACTATTTACCCAACGCCTTGGCGAAGGGGTTCTTTTTCTATGCATAGATAACTTTTAAGCAAACCAATATGATTGATGTATCCAATCTATCATTTCAATATCCCAACGCTCCAAAACCTGCTCTAAAGAATCTGACCTTTCACATTAAAAAGGGAGAAATCTTTGGATTCCTTGGTCCAAGCGGGGCGGGAAAATCTACAACCCAAAAAATTCTTATTGGTTTGCTTCCTCAATATCAGGGTAATGTGATAGTAATGGATAAACCATTACCATCTTGGGGTTATGATTACTTTGAAAAAATAGGTGTCTCATTTGAACTGCCGAATCATTATTTAAAACTTACTGCTCGAGAAAATCTTAATTATTTCCGCTCGCTTTATAAGGGCGAGACAGAAGATCCCGGAGAGCTACTGAGAATGGTGGGATTAAGTGAGGATGCAGACAAATATGTTGCGGAATATTCTAAAGGAATGAAAGGCCGCCTCAACTTTGCTCGGTCGCTACTCCATATGCCCGCATTGCTCTTTTTGGATGAACCTACCACCGGGCTGGATCCCATTAACGCCCGGCAAATTAAGGACCTTATTGCAGAGCTGCGAACTCAAGGGACTATCGTATTTCTAAGCACTCATAATATGATGGTTGCCGAAGAATTATGTGATCGAGTGGCTTTTCTTGTCGATGGAGAAATTAACTTAATCGACTCGCCATTAGTATTAAAAATGCGGTTTGGAAAACGAAATGTCCGTATCGAATTCGGCAGTGAAGAAAAGGAATGCAGAGAGTTTTCTTTAAGCGGCCTTGGAGAAAATAAGGACTTTCTCGACATCCTCCACCGCGATGATGTCCAAACTATACATACTCAAGAAACAACTCTGGAAAACATATTTATTCAGGTTACTGGAAGGGAACTAACATGAGACGGTTAGTTTCTACGTTCCGAATGGAAGTGATTCACCAATATCGCCAAGGATTCTATTTTGCTTCTGTGGCGATTGTATTTCTCTGGGGAGCTATGATATCCGCACTCGTTCCTTGGAGCACAAACTTGTTCCCAATGTATCCATCGGTGATGTTCGGAAACATGGGAATAACCACGTTCATGTTTGTCGGGGGGTTGGTGCTGCTGGAAAAATCCCAACGCAGCCTTCAAGGGTTGGCGATTACACCTTTGCGGCCCGAAGAATATATATTCGCCAAAGTCGGCTCTTTACTTGTCTTGGTATTTCTGGAGAGCGGATTATTAACATTCCTGGCCTTTGCCATAGGGTTTTTACCGGCCATAAATTGGTTTTGGATGATAGCGGGTTTAGTTCAAGGCAGTATTCTATTGACGTTGCTTGGATTTATTGTGATTGTGCGATTTGATTCCATAAATGAATATTTATTACCCGGAGGTTTGCTGGTTGGCTTGCTTGAATTGCCGCTGTTGCGTTTTTTTGGTTTCCATGATAACTGGTTCTTCTACATAATACCAACTACCGGCTCTATGATTTTGATGCAAAGAAGTCTTCAGGATGTGGAATCCGGTAAAATGATCTATGCCTTCATCTATCCATTGATATGGATTGTTATTGCTTTTCTCTGGTGCCGGAATATTTTCCGAAAACATATTCATCTTTAATCTAATCTATCTTCCCGGTGGTCTGGG
>CAZPPD010001179.1:0-1656 GCA_964588185.1 uncultured Alcaligenaceae bacterium
GCAACCGGGAGATGCTTTTAGTGTTGCCCTGATGAAAGATTCTCCTGTCTGGACGATCGCGGATATTTCGGCTGACGGGAACAAAGTCATCGAGGAAATCAAACTTATTGAACCGGCGCACGGCAACGCCAATGTCGCCAACACTCTGAACATGGTGGCTTCCAAGCTGTCGGAATCCCCTAAACGATTTCAGCGGCGGGAAGTCTACTTTATCACCGACATGCAGAAGGCAACCTGGCTTACCGGCGAGGGGAAAGTAGAGGGGAAGAAAGCCGAAAACGCCCACGAACGTACTATTCTGCAGGACATTCAGAAGAAAGCCCAGACTATTTTTGTGGATGTCGGTGGTGACAAAAACGATAACCTGGCAGTAACCAATCTTCGCCTGGGTCAAAATCTCATCACCACGGGAATGAAAGTTCCCGTCATCGCCACTATCAAAAACTTTGGGTCAAAGGCAAAGCAGCAGCTTCGTGTCGAATTGTTTGCCGGCAAAGCGCGGGAAAGCGATGCCGAATCGAAGTTTACCTTAAGTGGTGTTGGCCGCCAGTTGATAGACATTCAGCGAAATGTCGAGGCCACGGTGAGCTTCACTCATACCTTTACCAAGCCCGGCACCTATGCCTTGCAGGTACGGTTGGAGGGAGATGACCTGGAACCGGACGACCGCCGGACCGTAGTAGTTCAAGTCAAAGATGAAGTTCCGATCCTTTTAGTGGACGGGAATCAACCCGGGAACAAAGGAACCGAATTTTTGGAGCTGGCTATAAATCCCTTGCCCCGCTTCACGCCTTTGCGGCCCACCGTAATCAGTACCTCCCTCTCTCAGCATGCCAAACAAAACCTCGACAAGTATGACTGCATCATTCTTTGCGATGTCAATCCGGATGTGAACCGGCTGGATGAGCGAGAACTTCGCCACTTGGAAAACCATCTGCACCGTGGAGGTGGGGTTATCATCAGCATGGGGAGTAATGCTGCCAATTATCTCAAGAAGTATAACGACGTGTTTTATCGCGAAGGAAAAGGAGTGCTGCCGGCAAAATTGTTGGGAGTCCAACAGGCCGTTGGGAAAAAAGGCGACGAGCAATACTACTTCACCCCTTTTGGTGAAGAGGAAACGTTCCGTAGGCCCCCGTTGCTCGCCTTCGCTGCGGAGTACGACAAAATTGCTTTGCGGACGGTTCATATCAATAAGTATGTCCGGGCTAAACCGGTCTTGGACGGGCGGGTACGGACAATTCTTACCCTGATGCCGGGAACCGTGGCCGAAGCTGCCAATATTGCCAAGGTAAAATTGCCCATCAACGATCCGTTGCTGTTGTCTTGGAATCCTCCTTTGCCGGAGGAGAAACGGGACAAAGCCAATCCCAAAACAAAACTCCGCAATCCATTCACACGCTATCGCGGCAAAGTAGTCTTAATGACTACGACCTTTAATATGGACTGGACTACTTGGCCGGGTTCGCCAAGTTATCTTCCCCTGGTGCAAGAGTTGATCCGTCATGCCGTGTCCGGTCGATTTCAGGAACAGTCTACCGTAGTTGACCAGCCTTTAGAAGAATACCTTTCCTCCTACGGCTCGGAGTTGGATGTCCACTTACTTCTCCCCGGTGAATTGGTAAGCAGTCCTATGCTGGTGAGGACGGATGGCCG